>NZ_LZKV01000216.1:0-24289 GCF_001672995.1 Mycobacterium sp. 1482292.6
GGCACCCATGCTGGGCGTCGTCCGGGCCGTCGACGGCTGGGTGGGCATCAACTGCCTGACCGGTCAGCACTGGCTCGACGTCTGCGCGATGCTCGGCCTGCCCGAGTTCGGCGAGCATCAGATCGCGATCATGTTGGGCGGGCCGGAGCGTGACGACTTCTTCGCCAAGGCCGAGCCGGTGCTGGCCGGCCAGACCGTCGCCGAGATCGTGGAACTCGCTCAAGCCCTGCGCATTCCGGCCGCACCGGTCAACGACGGCGCGACCGTGCTGGATTGTCCCCAGTACGCCGCGCGGGGGTTCTTCGTCGACACCGGGTCGTTTCGGCGCCCCGGGCCACCGTTCCGGTTGTCGAAAACCCCGGTGGCTCAACCCTGTCCGGCGCCGGTGGTGGGGACGCGGCCCGTGAGTTGGGCCGGCGACGGCCGGTCGCCGCGGCATGCGTCCGGGCCGCTGCCCTTCAGCGGTCTGCGGGTGCTGGATCTGACCACCTTCTGGGCCGGGGCGTATCTGACCTGCTACCTCGGGGCGTTCGGGGCCGACATCGTCAAGGTCGAATCGATCCAGCGGCCCGACGGGCACCGCTATTCGGGCGCCTTCGCCTACGAGGGCGACGACTGGTACGAGCGCAGCCCCATCTGGCAGGGCACCAACCTGAACAAGCGCGACCTCACGCTCGACCTGACCTCGCGGCCGGGCCTCGACATCGCCCGGCGGCTGGCCGCGCAGGCCGACGTCGTGGTGGAGAACTTCTCGCCGCGAGTCGTCGAGCAGTTCGGCCTCGACTACGACTCGCTGGTGTTGCTGAATCCCGACGTGATCGTCGTCCGGATGCCCGGATACGGCCTGCAGGGGCCGTGGCGCGACTATGTCGGCTGGGCGCTGAACTTCGAGCAGACGTCGGGCATGTCGGCGGTGACGGGATACGCCGAGGGGCCGCCGTGCAACCCGCAGGGCCCCGCCGACCCGATCGTCGGCGTGCATGCCGGGGTCGCGCTGCTGGCCGCGCTCGAGCACCGGCACCGCACCGGCACCGGCCAGCTCATCGAGATCGCGCAGATCGAGGTCGCCGCCGCGGTGACCGCCGAACCGGTGATCGAGTACTCGATGAACGGCGTGGTGCGCCCGCGCGAGGGCAACCGGCGGCGCGGCTACCTGCAGGGCGTCTACCCGACCGACGAGGACGACGTGTGGGTGGCGCTGTCCGTGCCCGATCAGCCGATCGATCATGACGCGTTCGACGAGCTCGTCGCCGCCTGGACTCGCACGCAGACCGCCGCGGCGATCGTCGAAACGCTGCAGGCGCAGGGCATCGCGGCCGAGCGGGTGATCACCGCAGACCTGATGTATGACCCCGAACTCATCGGGGCCCAGCTCGACGCCCGCGGCTATTACGAGGAGCTCGAGCACCCGATCACCGGTCGGCATCGCTATCCCGGCTGGCCGTTTCGCATCACGCCCGGACCGCAGCGCCACCATCGCACCGCCCCGCCGACGCTCGGCCAGCACAACGACGAGATCCTGCGCGAGCTGGGTCTGTCCGAGGCCGAGGTGGCCGACCTGCGCCACCAGCGGGTGATCGGCGAACGGGTGCTTAACGCCTAACCGGCCTTTTGTAAACCGCTCGTAACATGCCAAGCTGCTCGACATGGTCATCGAGATCGCCCGCCCCAAACTCGAAGGAAACGTCGCCGTCGGCGAAGACCGCCAGATCGGCTTCGCCGAGTTCGGCGACCCGCAGGGACGCGCGATGTTCTGGCTGCACGGGACCCCGGGCGCCCGCCGGCAGATTCCCACCGAGGCCCGCCTTTACGCCCAGCACCACCGGATCCGGCTGATCGGGCTGGACCGCCCCGGCATCGGCTCGTCGACCCCCCACCGGTATCGGAACATCCGGGCGTTCGCCGACGACCTGCGCACCATCGCGGACACGCTCGGCATCGACAAGATGGCGGTCATCGGGTTGTCCGGCGGCGGTCCGTACGCGCTCGCGTCCGCCGCGGCCCTGTCGGATCGCGTGGTCACGGCCGGGATCCTCGGCGGCGTCGCGCCGTTCCTGGGCGACGAGGGCATCACCAGCGGCCTGATGAACCTGGGCAAGCGGGCCGCACCGCTGCTCAAGCTGGGCGGCGACCCGCTGCGGATCGGCGCGAGCCTGCTGGTCCGCTCGATCCGCCCGGTCGCGAACATCGCCCTGTATCTGTACGCCGCGATCTCGCCCGAAGGCGACCGGCGCCTGCTCACCCGTCCGGAGTTCGGCGCGATGTTCCTCGACGACCTGCTCAACGGCAGCCGCAAGCAGCTGGCGGCCCCGTTCAACGACATCATCCTGTTCACCCAGGACTGGGGATTCCGGCTCGACGAGGTCAAAGTCCCGGTGCGCTGGTGGCACGGCGACAGCGACCACATCGTGCCGTTCGCGCATGGTCAGCACGTGGTGTCCCTGCTGCCCGACTGCGAACTCATCGTGCTGCCCGGCGAAAGCCATCTCGGCGGGCTGGGCCGCGGCGAGGAGATCCTGTCCACCCTGACGAAGATCTGGGACGAGAAGGGCTGACCTGCCCGGCGCCGGGTAGCCTGCTGACGTGCTACTGGCGTCCCTCGATCCCTCGGCCCTGACCGCCACCGATATCGCCGACGCGGTGCGCATCGAGGGTGCGGTGCTCAGCCGCAGCGATCTCGTCGGCGCCGCCACCTCGGTGGCCGAACGGGTCGGCGGCGCGGGCCGCGTCGCCATCCTGGCCGCGCCGACCGCCGCGACGGTGCTGGCGGTCACCGGCTGCCTGATCGCCGGGGTGCCCTTCGTGCCGGTGCCCGCCGACGTCGGCGCGGCAGAGCGCCGGCACATGCTCACCGACTCCGGGGTGCAGGCCTGGCTGGGGCCGGTGCCGGACGAGTCCGAGGGGCTGCCGCACATCCCGGTGCGCCTGCACGCCCGCTCCTGGCACCGCTACGCCGAGCCGTCGCCCGACGCCACCGCGATGATCATCTACACCTCGGGGACGACCGGGCTGCCCAAGGGTGTGGTGCTGAGCCGGCGGGCGATCGCGGCCGACCTCGACGCCCTGGCGCAGGCCTGGCAGTGGACCGCCGACGACGTCCTGGTGCACGGCTTGCCGCTGTTTCACGTGCACGGCCTGGTGCTGGGGCTGCTCGGATCGCTGCGGATCGGGAATCGCTTCATCCACACCGGCAAGCCGACACCGCAGGGCTACGCGCAGGCCGCTACCGAGCACGGCGGCACGCTGTTTTTCGGGGTGCCCACCGTGTGGTCGCGGGTGGGCGCCGACGAGACGGCCGCCCGGGCGCTGCGCCCGGCGCGGCTACTGGTCTCGGGAAGCGCGCCCCTGCCGGTTCCGGTGTTCGACCGGTTGGCCGGGCTCACCGGTCATCAGCCCATCGAACGCTACGGCGCCTCGGAATCACTGATCACGCTGTCCACCCGCGCCGACGGCGAGCGGCGCCCGGGCTGGGTGGGGCTGCCGCTGTCCGGTGTGCGGACCCGGGTGGTCGACGACGAGGGCGCGCTGGTGCCCCACGACGGGGAGACCGTCGGCAAGCTGCACGTGCGCGGGCCGATGATGTTCGACGGCTACCTCAACCAGCCGGACGCCACCGCCGAGGCGTTCGACGCCGACGGCTGGTATCGCACCGGCGACGTCGCGGTGATCGACGCCGAGGGGATGCACCGCATCGTCGGACGCGAGTCGGTAGACCTGATCAAATCCGGCGGCTACCGAATCGGCGCGGGCGAGATCGAGACGGTGCTGCTCGGGCATCCGGGTGTCGCCGAGGCGGCGGTCGTCGGGATGCCCGACGCGGATCTCGGTCAGCGCATCGTCGCGTTCGTCGTCGGGTCTGCCCCGGGCGATGAACTGATCGACTATGTCGCGCAAGAGCTTTCGGTGCACAAACGCCCGCGTGAGGTCCGCATCGTGGACGCGCTGCCGCGCAACGCCATGGGCAAGGTCCTCAAAAAGCGGCTGCTGACCGACGGCTGAGCGGCCGCTCAGCCGGCTGGGCGCCCGGTCCGCCGGGCACAAAGACACGCAGCAAGTTGCCAGCTTCAGCGCCGAGCGTCGTCGCGAAGCGTCACCTACCGTCGTATCCGTGTATCGATGCAACCGGACAATGCGCGGCCACCGTGGGTGAGCCCACCCGGTCCGTGGTCCCCGCCGCCGCGCCTACCACCATGCGCCGGATCGCGGCCGCCTGCCTGGTGGGCTCGGCGATCGAGTTCTACGACTTTCTGATCTACGGCACCGCGGCGGCACTGGTGTTTCCCACGGTGTTCTTCCCGGGCCTGGGCTCGACGGTGGCCACCATCGCCTCGATGGCGACGTTCGCGACGGCGTTCCTGTCTCGCCCGCTGGGTGCGGCCGTCTTCGGATACTTCGGCGACCGGCTGGGCCGGAAGAAGACGTTGGTGGCCACCCTGCTGATCATGGGCGCCTCGACCGTCAGCGTGGGCCTGGTGCCCAGCACGGCGTCGATCGGGATCGCCGCGCCCCTGATCCTCGTCGTCCTGCGGCTGTTCCAGGGGTTCGCCGTCGGCGGCGAATGGGCCGGGTCCGTCCTGCTCAGCGCCGAATACGCGCCCGCCGGCAAGCGCGGCTGGTACGGCATGTTCACCTCGCTCGGCGGTGGGACGGCGGGAATACTGGCCAGCCTGACGTTCCTGGCCGTCAGCCTCACCATGGGCGAGAGCAGCCCCGCCTTCATGCAGTGGGGATGGCGGGTGCCGTTCCTGATCAGCAGCGCGCTGATCGGCATCGCCCTCTATGTGCGGCTCAACATCGACGAAACCCCGCTGTTCGTGGAGGAGAAGGCCCGCAACCTGGTGCCCAAAGCGCCGCTGGCCGAGCTGATTCGGTTGCAGCGGCGTGAGATCGTGCTCGTCGCCGGCAGCTTCCTGGGCGGCATGGGGTTGGTCTACCTGGGCAACACCTTCCTGGTGATGTACGCCCACTCGCAGTTGGGCTACTCGCGCAGCTTCATCTGGGGCGTCGGCACGCTGGCCGGGCTGACGAGCATCGCGTTCGTGTCGTTCGGGGCATGGCTGTCCGATCGAGTCGGGCGCCGCCGGGTGATGCTGTGTGGCTTGGCGGCGTGTCTGCCGTGGTCGTTCGTGGTCATCCCGCTGATGGACACCGGCAATCCCGTCATGTACGCGGTCGCGGTGCTGGGCATGTTCGCCTGCGCGGCGGTGGCCAACGGCCCCACCGGCGCCTTCGTTCCCGAACTGTTCGCCACGCGCTACCGGTACAGCGGCGCGGCCGTGGCGATGAACCTGGCCGGCCTCCTCGGCGCCGCCGTGCCGCCGCTGCTGGCGGGCAGCCTGCTGGCCACCTACGGTAGCTGGGCGATCGGGCTCATGATGGCGACCCTCGTCGCGGCCAGTTTCGTGTCCGTCTACCTGCTGCCCGAAACCAGGGGGACCTCGCTTCGCGCGCCGACCGTCGAGAAGGTTCCCGTCGATCTGTAGGCGCGCGTCAGTTGGCGTGCAAGTCCTCGTTGAGGGCGATGCCCTGGCCGCCGCGGGCCACCACTTCGACCGCCCCGCTCACCGAATTGCGGCGGAACAACAGGTTGTTGCCGCCGGAGAACTCCAGGGCCTTCATTGTTTTGCCTTCGGGCGTAACGACTTTGGTGCCCGCGGTGACATACAGGCCCGCCTCGACGACGCAGTCGTCGCCCAGCGAGATGCCCAGGCCCGCGTTGGCGCCCAGCAGGCATCGCTTGCCGATCGAAATCACCTCGCTGCCACCGCCGGAGAGCGTGCCCATGATCGAGGCCCCGCCCCCGATGTCGGAGCCGTCGCCCACCACCACGCCCGCGGAGATGCGTCCCTCCACCATCGAGGCCCCCAGCGTGCCGGCGTTGTAGTTGACGAAGCCCTCGTGCATCACCGTGGTGCCCGGCGCCAGGTGGGCGCCGAGGCGCACCCGGTCGGCGTCGGCGATGCGCACCCCGGCCGGCAGCACGTAGTCGACCATCCGCGGGAACTTGTCGACGCCGTAGACCGTCACCGGTCCGTGGCGGCGTAGCCGGGCCCGGACCGCCTCGAATCCCTCGACGGCGCACGGCCCGCGATTAGTCCACACCACATTGGTCAATACCCCGAAGAAGCCGCCGGCGTTCAGTCCGTGCGGCGCCACCAGCCGGTGCGAGAGCAGATGCAATCGCAGGTAGGCGTCGTAGGCGTCGGCGGCCACGTCGTCCAGCGAGCCGATGACCGTGCGTACGGCAACGGTCTCGGTGCCGCGGTCGTCGTCGCGTCCGATCAGCGCGGTCAGCTCCGGGGGAATGTCGGACAGCGCCAGCCGCGACGTCGCGCTGGTGCCCGAATCGGTCAGTTCCGGTGCGGGAAACCACGTGTCGAGGATCGATCCGTCGGCGGCCAGCGTTGCCAGGCCTATCCCTTCGGCGCCTGCTGCTCTTGTCACGGCGGTCAGGTTACTTCGTGGGTCGCGCCCCGATCCGCCCGCCCCGCGGGGCGCCCGCCGCCGCGACGGCTTCCGGTATTCAAAGTCCCACCCGGGCAAGGCAATTGGTAACCGTCGGTGCAACGCGGGCGGTCGCGGCGGCCAGCCCCGCCGGTCCCCGCAGGTCAGCGGCGTGAATTTCGCCGTTTGGGGTACGTAGCTTCCGGGGTCCGCGGGTCGTTTCCCGGCCTTGTCGCGGGGCTTGTTGTCGCCGGTCGATAGCGGCCGCCTGATTGCCGGAGGAGAAAAACATGTCCTTTGTCACCACACGGCCCGAGGCGCTGCTCGCCGCGGCGAGCACCCTCGAAGGGCTCGGCTCGTCGATGGCCGCCCAGGATGCCGCGGCTGCGGCGCCTACCACCAGCATCGCTCCCGCGGCCGCCGACGAAGTGTCCGCGTTGCAGGCCGCGCAATTCTCGGCCTACGGCGCCTGGTACCAGCAAGTCAGCGCCCAGGCCAGGGCGATTGACCAGACGCTGGTCAACAACCTGGACAGCAACGCCGACTCCTATGGGACGACGGAATCCGCCAACCAGGTCAGCACCAGCGCCGCGGCGCTGCAGCAGTTTGCACCGGCCGCCGCGGCCGCCGACCCGCCGCCCGGGGACGCCGCCCTCGGCACCGAGATCGAATGGGGTCAAAACGTCGGCGCCGCCGCATCCGACTTCATCACCTTGGGCGAGGGACAATTCGCGCCCGTCCCCGGCGCGTCCGGGATCCCGAACTTGACCGGCGACGTCGGCACGGCAACCGCGGCGAGCGCGCCCGCCCCCGCCGGTCCCACGGGCATGGCTGCGGCGCCGGTGCTGGCGAGCGCCGGCCAAGGGCCCTCGATCGGCGCCTTATCGGTGCCACCCAGTTGGGCGGCAACCGGTGTCCCGGTGGCCAATCCGACCGCGGCGACGCTGACCGGCGCGGGTTTCACCAGCGCCGCGCCCCAGAGCACGTCAGTGACCACCGTTCCGGGCGGCGTGCCGTCGATGGCCACCTCCGGGCGCGGGGGCTACGGCCTGGGCGCCCCCCGCTACGGCGTCAAGCCCACCGTGCTGCCCACGCCGACCGTCTAGCACCCACCTAACTGAGAACAGGAGCACCGCAATGACTTTCGATTTCGGGGCACTCCCCCCAGAGGTCAACTCCCTGCGCATGTACACCGGCGCTGGGGCCGGGCCGATGATGGCCGCCGCGGCGGCGTTCAGCAGCCTCGCCGACGAACTGAGCACGACCGCCGCGGCCAGCCAGGCGGCGATCGCCAATCTCACCGGCGACGAGTGGATGGGCCCGTCGTCGATCGCAATGGTCACCGCCGCCCAGCCGTATGTGCAGTGGATGCACGCCACCGCCGGCCAGCTGCAGCAGGCCGCGGCCCAGGCCATGGCATCGGCGGCCGCCTACGAGGCGGCGTTCGCGATGACCGTGCCGCCGCCGCTGGTCGCCGCCAACCGGGCACAGCTGGCGGCCCTGGTCGCGACCAACGTCCTGGGGCAGAACACCGCGGCCATCGCGGCCACCGAGGCGCAGTACGGCGAGATGTGGGCCCAGGACGCCGCCGCGATGTATGCCTACGCCGCGTCGTCCGCCGCCGCGGCCCGGCTGAGCCCGTTGACCGAGCCGGCACCCACGAACAGCCCGGGCGGCCTGGGCGTGCAGACCGCGGCCACGGCCGCGCAGACGAGCGGGTTGCGCGGGGTCGTCTCCAACGTGCCCGACGCGGTGCAGTCGTTCGCCGCGCCGGCCGCATTGCCGGGCGCGGGCGCGGCCGGGAGCGCGCTGGACAGCGTGCTCGGCGACCCGGTCGTGTCCAACGTCGGCAACGCGGGTTTCGACGTGGTGTCCTGGAACGTGTTCAACACCATCGTGTCCAACATCCTCTACAACCACACCCTCGACGCGGCGGCGTCCGGCAGCGTGGCCGGCAGTGTGGGCGGTGCGGTCGGCAGCGGCGCCTTGGTGAGCGCCGCGGCGCCGGCCGGTGCCGCGGGCGTGGCTGCCGCACCGGTGCTGGCCAGCATGGGCGCGGCGACCCCGGTCGGCGGATTGTCGACCCCCGCCGCGTGGTCGGCGGCCACGCCACGAATCCCGGCCGAGACCGTCGCGGGCACGGGCTGGACCGCACCGGCCGAAGAGGCGCACACGGCGTGGGCGTCCGGCATGCCTGCCGTCGCCTCGGCGGGGCGGGGCGGTTACGGGATGGGGCCGCGCTACGGCGTCAAACCCAAGGTGATGCCCACGCGGTTGCTCGTCTAGCGCACGCGGTGTTCGGCGCCGTTCGCCATGAGCGGCGACGGATTATCGTTAGACCGTGCTGGACTTACGCGGAGACCCGGTCGCGCTGACCGCGGCGCTGGTCGACATCCCCAGCGAATCGCGGGACGAAGCCTGGCTGGCCGACGAGGTCGAGGCCGCGCTGCGAGCCCAGACGGCCGGGTTCGAGATCGTCCGCAACGGCAACGCCGTGCTGGCCCGCACCCACCATCAGCGGCCGTCGCGGGTACTGCTGGCCGGGCACCTCGACACCGTGCCGGTGGCCGCGAACCTGCCCAGCCGCCGGGAGGGCGGCGACCTGTACGGCTGCGGCACGGCGGACATGAAGTCCGGCGACGCGGTCTTCCTGCATCTCGCCGCCACCGTGGCCGACCCGGTGCACGATCTCACCCTGGTGATGTACGACTGCGAGGAAATCGAGGCCGCCGCAAACGGATTGGGCCGCATCGAACGCGAGCTGCCGGATTGGCTGTCCGCCGATGTGGCCATCCTGGGCGAGCCCACCGGCGGTTTCATCGAAGCCGGCTGCCAGGGCACCCTGCGCGTGGTGGTCAGCGCCACCGGAACCCGCGCCCATTCGGCGCGATCCTGGTTGGGAGACAACGCGATTCACAAGCTGGGCGCCGTGCTGGAACGGCTGGCCGCATACCAGGCCCGCAGCGTCGACATCGACGGCTGCGTCTACCGGGAGGGCCTGTCGGCCGTGCGCATCGACGGTGGTGTGGCGGGCAACGTCATCCCCGACGCGGCCGCGGTGACCGTCAATTTCCGGTTCGCCCCGGACCGGTCGCTGCCCGACGCACTGCAACACGTGCACGACGTGCTCGCCGGGCTGGACGTGCACATCGAACAGACCGACGCGGCGGCCGGCGCGCTGCCCGGGCTGTCCCAACCCGCCGCCAAGGCGTTGGTCGAGGCGGCCGGCGGCAACGTCCGGGCCAAGTACGGCTGGACCGACGTGGCGCGGTTCGCCGCACTGGGCATACCGGCGGTCAACTTCGGGCCCGGCGATCCCAACCTGGCGCACAAGCGTGACGAGCGGGTCGCGGTCGCCGACATCACCGCCGCGGTCGACGTGCTGCGCGCCTACCTGAGCGGCTAGGCGTTCCCGCCCCCGCATCGCTGCGCCTGCGCGGCGGCGTCGGCGGCGGCCGCGTGCATGCCGATCGACGTCAACTCGTCCGACACCGCCCGCAGCCCCCCGCCATCGCCGGCGGCCAGCGCGCGGGCGTGTGCCAGTGCCAGTCTGCCTGCGACACAGTCGATCTCGCCGCAGAGCCGGCCCAGGGGGTCGGCGGCCCGGACGTCGCCCAGCCGCACGGCCTCGTGCCAGACCCGCAACGCCACCCCCCGCTGCCCACCGCGTTCGGCCATCCGGGCGGCGTCGCGCGCGGCGGCCACCGCGCCGTGGGCGTCCCGCACCAGGGCCAGCCGCCACGCCCGCGCCACGCCGAGCTCGGGCGCGAACAACGCGGATTTGGTGCCGTGCCGGGATTCGGCCCTGCTCAACGCTTTCGCCGCCGCGGCGGTGTCGCCCTGCTGGGCCAGCGCGGTGGCCAGCAGCGTCAGCGAAAACGGCCCCCACGAATAACCGGTGCGCTCCAGGGTGGCGGCAGCCGGAGTCAATAACGCTGCTGCGGAGGCGAATTCGCCACCGGCCAGCAGCACATGCGCCAGCAGCACCTCGCCGATCGCGCGGCCCGGCTGTTGCAGCTCGGCGAAGTCGGTGAACTGCTGCGCGAGCAGGCGGGCCTGGTCGGGCCGGCCGGCCATCAGCAGCGCGGTGGTCTGTCCCAGCCCGATCGTGAAGCGCAGCAGCCCAGGGTGTTCGGCACCCAGCGCGCGCTGCGCCAGGGGCTCGACGTCGTCGAATCGGCCCTCACGCGCCGCGCATAACGCGGCCGCGCTGGCCGCCCAGGCCACCGCCTGGTCATCGGCCGACGGCGATGCGAGGACGTCGCCGGCCACCTTCACGGCGTGACCGACATTGCCGGCGTTCATCGCGAACGTCGCGCTGAGCGCGTCCAGGGTGGTGCGCGGGCCGGTATCGGTGACCCGATTGCGCACCGTCCGCAGGAACGCGGTGGCGCGCTCGGGTTCGCTCAGCATCCAGAACTGGTTCGCCGCCCGCAGCAGCGCCCAATCCATCAGCGCCGCTTCGGTCAGTGCGCTGGAGTCGACGTCGGCCAGCACCGAATCGGCCTCGCGACCACGGCCCTGCCATGCCAGGGCGTGGGCCAGCGCGAGCCGCGCCGCCAACCCGCCGGACCGCTGCAGGGCCGACCGGGCCAGTCGCTCGCCCAGCGCCAGGTCGCCCAGCCGCAGCGCCTGCTGTGCGGCGGCGGCGACGTCGGCGACCCGCGGGGGAGTGGCACTGTCCAGCGCCAGCGACACCAGCCGCAACCGGTCGCTGAGGTGCTCCGACGGCCGCTGGGACAGCAGCTCGACCACGTCGGTGCGTCGCTGTCGCGCGTCGTCGGGATCGAGCAGCGCCCGCGTCCGCTCGGCGAATAGCGGGTGGGCGGTGTAGACGACCGGGTCGTCGGAGGAGCCGCCGCGCTCGCGGGTCTCCGCCGCGCCCCACGCCACCGCGTCGGCCACCGCGCCGTCACCGGCGAGCTCGGTCAGATTGGTGACCGAGAGCGGCTCGGCGACGGCGAGGTACTCCAGCACCGACCGCGCCGCGGCGGGCAGCTCGGCGAGGAAGGTATCGATCTGCGCCGGGGCGCTCGCCCCGCCCGGCGGCTCGATGTCGAGCCGGGTGAGCAGGTCGTCACCCCACAGCGCCGCGATCGCCTCGGGAGCGGAGTCGGCGCGGGCGGTGACGATGAGCCGTCCGGCGCCGTCGCGCGCCAGCTGGTAGACGAGGGTGGCCGACAGCACGTCCAGGTGTTGGGCGTCGTCGACGACGAGCAGCAGGTCGTCACCGCCCAGCGATGCCCGGGCGGCCCGCAGCAGCGCGGCGGGCTTGCCGAGGTCGGTGATCTCCACCAGGTGGCTGAACGCCCCGAACGGGACCGCGCGTTCGGTGGGGGTGCCGGTGACCCAGCGGATGAGCGTGCTGGGATTGCGCTCGGCAAAACGCTCGGCGGCCACCCGGGCGAGGGTGGATTTGCCGACGCCGTCGGGGCCCACCACCACCGCTCCGCCGGCACCGCCGGCCAAGGCCGCATCGAGCCGCTCCGAGGCCGTCGCATGTTGGGGGACGTTCCATCGAATCGGCACCGCCGAATTTTATGGCGTGCGACCCGCGCGGCAGGGCGAAAGGCCCAGATATGACGGGTGTCGGGCGGTTGGTCTACCTTTAGCGGATATGCCCGGCGAACGCGATTCATCAGGCGAGTGGTCGGTGTGTGTGTACTGCGCATCCGGCCCGCAACACCCCGAATTGCTCGGCGTCGCTACGGAACTCGGCGAGGCGATCGCCGAGCGCGGCTGGACGCTGGTGTGGGGCGGCGGCCGGGTGTCGGCGATGGGTGCGGTCGCGACCGCGGCGCGCGCCCGCGGCGGCCGCACCGTCGGCGTCATCCCTAAAATCCTGATGCGCCGCGAGATCGCCGACGACGAAGCCGACCAGCTGATCGTCAGCGACACCATGCACGAGCGCAAGCAGGCCATGGAAGACCGTGCCGACGCATTCGTCGTCCTGCCGGGCGGCATCGGCACCCTCGACGAGTTGCTCGACGCATGGACGACGGCCTTCCTCGGCCTGCACGACAAACCCATCGTGCTGCTGGATCCCTTCGGCCACTACGAGGGGCTGTGGACCTGGCTGTGCGCGTTGCTGGACAGCGGTTACGTCTCCCAGGCGGCGATGGACCGACTGACGCTGGTCGACAAGGTGAGTGCGGCGCTGGAAGCGTGCGCGCCCGGCTGAGGCCGCCCCCGGTTTGCCACCCCTACTAGGCTGTCCGCCGAGCTTGACTTTGGAAACGAATCGAGGGGATCACGTGTCCGATCGTGACGGGGGAGCGCGCACGGCGGTCAAACTGACCGACGTCGCAATGCGGGCGCCGGCCGTGCTGGCCGACCTGCCGGTGATCGTGCGCGGCGCGATGACCGGGCTGCTGGCCCAGCCGGGCTCCAAGAAATCGATCGGCACGGTGTTCGCCGACCGGGCCGCCCGCTACGGCGACCGGATCTTCCTGCGCATGGGCGATCAGCAACTGACCTACCGCGACGCCAACGCCGCCGCCAACCGGTATGCCGCCGTGCTGGCCGCGCGGGGTGTCGGCCAAGGCGACGTCGTCGCCATCATGCTGCGCAACTCGCCCAACACCGTGCTGGCCATGCTGGCCGCGGTCAAATGCGGCGCGGTTGCCGGGATGCTCAACTACCACCAGCGCGGCGAGGTGCTCGCGCACAGCCTCGGCCTACTGGACGCCAAGGTGCTCATCGCCGAGGCCGACCTGGTCAGCGCGGTCGCCGAGTGCGGCGGCGCGGGCAGCACCGAGACGTTGACCGTCGAGGACCTGGAGCGGTTCGCGGTGAGCGCCCCGGCCACCAACCCGGCTTCGGCGTCGGCGGTGCATGCCAGGGACACCGCCTTCTACATCTTCACCTCGGGCACAACGGGTTTCCCCAAGGCCAGCGTCATGACACACCTGCGGTGGCTCAAGGCGCTCGCCGCGTTCGGCGGTATCGGGTTGCGGCTGAAGAGCTCCGACACCCTCTACTGCTGCCTGCCGCTGTACCACAACAACGCGCTGACGGTGGCGCTGTCGTCGGTCATCAACTCGGGGGCGACGCTGGCGCTGGGCAAGTCGTTCTCGGCGTCGAAGTTCTGGGACGAAGTGATCGCCAACGAGGCCACGGCGTTCATCTACATCGGCGAGGTGTGCCGGTACCTGCTCAACCAGCCGGCCAAGCCCACCGACCGCTCGCACAAGGTGCGGGTGATCGCCGGAAACGGCCTGCGCCCCGAGATCTGGGACGAGTTCACCAAGCGGTTCGGCATCGCCAGGGTGTGCGAGTTCTACGCCTCCAGCGAGGGCAACGCCGCGTTCATCAACGTCTTCAACGTGCCCCGCTCCACCGGCATCTTCCCCATGCCGCTGGCCTACGTCGAGTACGACCCCGACACCGGCGCCCCGCTGCGTGACGAGAACGGGCGGGTGCGTCGCGTGCCGGCCGGAGAGCCCGGTTTGTTGCTCAGCCCGGTCAACCGGCTGCAGCCCTTCGACGGCTACACCGACCCCGAGTCGAGCGAAAAGAAGTTGGTGCGCAACGCTTTTCGCGAGGGTGATTGCTGGTTCAACACGGGCGACGTGATGAGCCCGCAGGGTCTGGGGCACGCCGCGTTCGTCGACCGGCTCGGCGACACCTTCCGCTGGAAGGGCGAGAACGTGGCCACCACGCAGGTCGAGGCGGCGCTGGCGTCCGACGACTCCGTCGAGGACTGCACGGTGTTCGGCGTCGAGGTGCCGCGCACCGGCGGTCGCGCCGGGATGGCCGCGGTCAAGCTGCGCGGCGGCGCCGAGTTCGACGGGAAGTCGCTGGCCCGTGCCGTCTACGAGCAGCTACCGGTTTATGCGCTGCCGCTGTTCGTGCGGGTGGTGGAGTCGATCGAGCAGACCACGACGTTCAAGAGCCGCAAGGTGGAGCTGCGCGAACAGGCCTACGGGCCCGACGTCAAGGACCCGCTCTATGTGCTGGCCGGGCGCGACGAGGGCTACGTGCCGTTCTACGACGGGTACCCGGACGAGGTGGCCGAGGGCAAGCGCCCGTAAGCCGTCGGCGGTCCCCGGGCCGCACGCACGGCGGCGACCGGGCACCATGTACGTGTGCAACCGACATCGCCGGCGCCAGCCGGCCGATCGACACCGTCGGCGCCAGCCGGCCGATCGACTCTGTGCGGCCGCCCGGTCGCCGGCGATCGCGCGCTGATCATGGCGATCGTCAACCGCACCCCGGACTCGTTCTATGACCGGGGGGCGACGTTCAGCGACGAGGCCGCCAGGGCGGCGGTGCACCGGGCCGTCGCCGAGGGGGCCGATGTCATCGACGTCGGCGGCGTCAAGGCCGGCCCCGGTCAAGAGGTCGACGCCGACACCGAGATCGCCCGGCTGGTGCCGTTCATCGAGTGGCTACGCGACGCCTATCCGGACCAGCTGATCAGCGCCGACACCTGGCGCGCCGAGGTGGCCAAGGTGGCCTGTGCGGCCGGTGCGGACCTGATCAACGACACCTGGGGCGGCATCGACCCCGCGCTGCCGGAGGTGGCCGCGGAGTTCGGTGCCGGCCTGGTGTGTTCGCACACCGGCAACGCGCTGCCGCGCACCCGCCCGTTCCGGGTGAACTACGGGACCACCACCCGCGGCGTGGTCGACGACGTCATCGCCCAGGTCACCGCCGCCGCCGAGCGGGCGGTGGCGTGCGGCGTGGCCCGCGACCGGGTGCTGATCGACCCGACCCACGACTTCGGCAAGAACACGTTTCACGGGCTGCTGCTGTTGCGTCACGTGGGCGATCTCGTTAACACCGGGTGGCCCGTGCTGATGGCTTTGAGCAACAAGGACTTCGTCGGGGAGACTCTGGGTGTGGAATTGACCGAGCGGCTCGAGGGGACGTTGGCGGCCACCGCGCTCGCGGCCGCGGCCGGTGCGCGGATGTTTCGCGTCCACGAGGTCGCGGCCACCCGCCGGGTGCTGGAAATGGTGGCCTCGATCCAGGGCACGCGCCCCCCGACGCGCACGGTTAGGGGGCTGGCATGACGGCATCGGACCTGTTCGCCGGCGATCTGGCCAACGACAGGGTGCTCGCCGCCCGGCCCGGCGATGTGTGGTTGGCCAACGACAGGCGCAACCGCCCGAGCTGGACCATCGCCGAACTGGAGGCCGCGAAGGCCGGGCGGACCATCTCGGTGGTGCTGCCGGCCCTCGACGAGGAAGAGACCATCGCGTCGGTGATCGAGAGCATCTCGCCGCTGCTCCGGGATTCTGGAGGGCTGGTCGACGAGCTGATCGTGCTGGACTCCGGCTCCACCGACGACACCGAGATCCGGGCCGTCGCCGCCGGCGCACGCGTCGTCAGCCGCGAGCAGGCCCTGCCCGAGGTGCCGATACGCCCCGGAAAGGGCGAGGCGCTGTGGCGCTCGCTGGCGGCCACCAGCGGCGACATCGTGGTGTTCGTCGACTCCGACCTGATCAACCCGCACCCGATGTTCGTGCCGTGGCTGGTCGGCCCGCTGCTCACCGGCGACGGCGTTCACCTGGTCAAGAGCTTCTACCGCCGGCCGCTGCGGGGCAGCGAGCTCAGCGACGTGGGCGACGTCGGCGGCGACGTCAGCGCCACCGGCGGTGGGCGGGTCACCGAGCTGGTGGCCCGGCCGTTGCTCTCGGCGCTGCGGCCCGAGTTGGGGTCCATCCTGCAGCCGCTCGGCGGGGAGTACGCGGCCACCCGGGAACTGCTGACGTCGGTGCCGTTCGCGCCTGGCTACGGCGTGGAGATCGGCCTGCTGGTGGACACCTTCGACCGACTGGGTCTGGAGGCGATCGCCCAGGTCAATCTGGGGGTGCGGGCGCATCGCAACCGGCCCCTGGCCGAGTTGGGCGTGATGAGCCGCCAGATCATCGCCACCCTGCTCTCGCGCTGCGGTATCCCGGACTCCGGCGTCGGGCTGACCCAGTTCGTCGCCGACGGCCCCGAGGGGCACGGCTACACCCAGCGCACCTCGCCGGTGTCGCTGGCGGACCGGCCCCCGATGCAGGCGATCAGGCCCCGGTAGGCCCCGCGGGGTCACGCTGACCGCCGCCGTGTCGGTGGCATAGGGCAGTATCGATCCCGTGGCGTTGGTGTTGCTGTACCTGGTGGTTCTGGTGCTGGTGGCGATCGTCCTGTTCGGCGCGGCCAGCCTGTTGTTCGGTCGCGGCGAGCAGCTGCCGCCCCTGCCGCGCGGGACGACGGCCACCGTGCTGCCCGCGTTCGGGGTGACCGGCTCCGACGTCGACGCGGTCAAGTTCACCCAGGTGCTGCGCGGCTACAAGACCAGTGAAGTGGACTGGGTGCTGGACCGGCTCGCGCGGGAGCTCGAGGCGCTGCGCGGCCAGCTGGCCGCCGCGCCGGCCGCCGGGCAAGACGCCGAAAACCAATCCGGGGAACCCGACGACGGCGAGGATCGTCAGGACTCAGTGTGAGTGAAGACGAGCTGGTTCGCTGCAGTTGGGCGACCGTGCGGCCGGGACCCGATTTCGAGCTCTACCGCGACTACCACGATCGCGAATGGGGCCAACCGGTGCGCGACGGGATCGCGTTGTTCGAGCGGATGAGCCTGGAGGCGTTTCAAAGCGGCCTGTCCTGGCTGATCATTCTGCGGAAACGGGAGAATTTCCGGCGCGCGTTCGACCGGTTCGACATCTCCAAGGTCGCCGCATACACCGACGCCGACGTGCAGCGGCTGCTGGCGGATCAGGGAATCGTGCGCAACCGCGCCAAGATTGAGGCGACCATCGCCAACGCGCGTGCCGCCGCCGAACTGGGCACCGCGGCGGACCTGGCGGACCTGCTGTGGTCCTTCGCGCCGTCGCCGCGAAACCGGCCGGCCGACCCGTCCGAAATCCCCTCGGCCACTGACGAATCGAAGGCCATGGCGCGGGAACTCAAGCGGCGCGGGTTCCGTTTCGTCGGCCCGACCACCGCCTATGCGCTGATGCAGGCGACCGGGATGGTCGACGACCATATCCGCGGTTGCTGGGTGCCCGCAACAGCCCGCTGAGCACACAGATGCGGGTCTTTGTACAAGTGGTGACCTGGATAGGGAACAATGGGGGGGTGATAAGGCAGTTCGATGCCGGGCATGGCTTGAAGTTCGCTGGCGGGGCTTGCTCGGCGCCGACCAGGTCCGCACGGGCGGGCCAGCTCGAATCTGGAGGGAGTACTCGATGGCGGCGATGAAGCCCCGGACCGGAGACGGTCCTCTGGAAGCAACAAAGGAGGGGCGCGGCATCGTGATGCGGGTACCACTTGAGGGAGGCGGTCGACTGGTCGTCGAACTGACGCCGGACGAAGCCGCTGCCCTCGGTGACGAGCTCAAGGGCGTCACGAGCTCCAGCTAGAGCTTGCCGCCGAACGGATGTCGGCGGCGCTACGCACACACCTTCCGATAGATCTCCAGGGTCTGCTCGGCGACGTGGGCCCAGGAGAACTCCTCGACGCAGCGCTGGCGTCCTGCCTTGCCATAGCGCTGCGCTTTTTCGCGGTCGGCGATCAGCTCGTTGACCGCTGCGGCCAGTCCGGCCTGATAGCCCCGAGCGTCGTCGGGGTCGTAATGCACCAGCGTCCCGGTGATCCCGTCGGCGACCACCTCCGGGATTCCGCCGACGTCGGAGGCCACCACCGCGGTCGAGCAGGCCATCGCCTCCAGATTCACGATCCCCAACGGCTCGTACACCGACGGGCACACGAAAACCGATGCCGCCGACAAGATTTCGCGTAGCTCACCGATGGGTAGCATCTCGCGGATCCAGAACACCCCGGTGCGGCTGCGGGCCAGGCCGGCCACGGCGTCACGAATCTCCTCGGCGATCTCCGGGGTATCGGGGGCGCCGGCGCACAACACCACCTGCGCCTCCGGGCTGAACCGGTGGGCGGCCGCCACCAGGTGCGCCAGTCCCTTCTGCCGGGTGATCCGGCCCACGAACACCACGATGGGCCGGGCCGGGTCGACGCCCAGTTCGGCGAGCATCGATCCGGTTTGCACCGGCCCGGCCGGATACCAGACGTCGGTGTCGACGCCGTTGCGGATGACGTGCACGGCGCTGGGATCCAGTGCGGGATAGACGCGCAGCACGTCCTCGCGCATCGCGGTGCTGACCGCGATGACGGCATCGGCGGCCAGCACCGCGGTCTGCTCGACCCAGCTCGAGATGCGGTAGCCGCCACCGAGTTGCTCGGCCTTCCACGGGCGCAGCGGCTCGAGCGAATGCGCGGTCAGGACGTGCGGGACCCCGTACAGCAGCGCGGCCAGATGCCCGGCCATGCCGGTGTACCAGGTGTGCGAATGCACCACGCTGGCTTCCGATGCCGCGTTGGCCATCATCAAATCGGACGACAGGATCGACATCGCCGCGTTGGCGCCCTGCAGCCGGGGGTCGGGCTGGTGCACGTACGCGCCCGGGCGAGGCGTGCCCATGCAGTGCACGTCGACCGGGCACAGCCGGCGCAGCTGGGCGACGAGTTCGGTGACGTGTACCCCCGCGCCCCCGTAGACCTCCGGTGGGTACTCCCGCGTCATCATCGCCACCCGCATACCCGCACGGTAGTTCGCGAGCGAGGGCGGCCGCGAGTCGGGTTGGCCACAACGTCCGGGCGGTCTTCGGCGTGTGCGCGGCCAAATACCTTGACGGACAGCCGCACAGAACTCCGCCAATCGACCGTGCCCCCTGGCAGCCCTTGGCCACGGCCGATAGGTTTGACACCATGAGGGAAGCGCCACACGTGCTGGGCATCGTCCTGGCCGGCGGTGAGGGCAAGCGGCTGTATCCGCTGACCGCGGACCGCGCCAAGCCCGCCGTTCCCTTCGGGGGCGCCTATCGGCTGATCGACTTCGTCCTGTCCAATCTCGTCAACGCCCGGTATCTGCGCATCTGCGTTCTCACCCAGTACAAGTCGCATTCACTGGACCGTCACATCTCGCAGAACTGGCGGCTGTCCGGCCTGGCCGGTGAGTACATCACGCCGGTGCCCGCCCAGCAGCGCCTCGGCCCCCGCTGGTACACCGGCTCGGCCGACGCGATTTACCAGTCACTCAATCTGATCTATGACGAAGACCCCGACTACATAGTCGTTTTCGGCGCCGACCACGTGTACCGGATGGACCCCGAGCAGATGGTCCGGTTCCACATCGACAGCGGCGCCGGCGCGACGGTCGCCGGCATCCGCGTGCCGCGCGGCGAAGCCACCGCGTTCGGCTGCATCGACTCCGACGAGTCGGGCCGCATTCGCAACTTCGTGGAGAAGCCGTTGGATCCGCCGGGAACCCCGGACGACCCCGAGCAGACGTTCGTGTCGATGGGCAACTACATCTTCACCACCAAGGTGCTCATCGACGCGATCCGCGCCGACGCCGACGACGACCACTCCGATCACGACATGGGCGGCGACATCATCCCGCGTCTGGTCGCCGACGGGATGGCCGCCGTCTACGACTTCAACGACAACGAGGTGCCCGGGGCCACCGATCGAGACCGGGCCTACTGGCGTGACGTCGGAACGCTGGACGCCTTCTACGATGCGCACATGGACCTGGTGTCGGTGCACCCGGTGTTCAACCTGTACAACAAGCGCTGGCCGATCCGGGGCGAGTCGGAGAACCTGGCGCCGGCCAAGTTCGTCAACGGCGGTTCGGCGCAGGAGTCGGTGGTGGGTGCGGGCAGCATCATCTCGGCGGCCTCGGTGCGCAACTCGGTGCTGTCGTCCAATGTGGTGGTCGACGACGGCGCGATCGTGGAGGGCAGCGTGATCATGCCCGGCGCCCGGGTCGGCCGCGGCGCGGTGGTGCGCCACGCGATCCTGGACAAGAACGTCGTCGTCGGGCCGGGCGAGATGGTGGGCGTCGACCTGGAAAAGGACCGGGAGCGCTTCGCGATCAGCGCCGGCGGTGTGGTCGCGGTGGGCAAGGGCGTCTGGATCTAGCCCGGTATCTCCGGGACAGCCATAGGACCTTTCGAATCCGACGAACGCCGCATCGCCACTTTGCCAATCCCACGAAAAGGTTGGCGTCGGCACAGCCGCTGAGTTCGACCCCAGCCGGGTCACCATCGGGCCGGTCAGCTCGGTGTCCTGGAAAAGGGTCCAGATGAAAGATGCCGTGCCGCAACGCGTTTCGAAGCCCACGCGGCCGGGATCTGATGACGGCTCCGGGGCGTCAGCGTGCCGGCGCCGCCCGGATACATTGCGCGCCAACGGGTGCGGGCCGGCGGCCGTTCGGCTTACTACCCTAAACGGCCGGCCCGGGGAGCTACCAGAGGTGGGGCACCAGCCGGTACCGGACCCGCTCGGCGTATTCGGGGTAGCCGGGCAGTTCGCGGTTCAGCAACTTTTCTTCGTCGAAGATGCGCAGCGTGAGCACCAGGGTGCCGGGGATGACGAAGAGCAGTCCCCAGTAGGAGCCGAGCGCTAAGGGGATCCCGATCATCATGATCACATTTCCGACGTACATCGGGTGCCGCACGAATCTGTAGAGGCCGTGGGAGACCACCGTCTGGCCCGTTTCCACAGTGACCGTGGCGGCGGCATAACTGTTCTGGACGATCACCAGCATGGCGATGCCGAGCCCCGTCGCCACCAGCACGTCGCCGAGCACCGACAGCCAGGGCGGCACCGACGACCAGCCGAACCGATGATCGAGCGCGCTGAACACCATGGTCGCGAACAGGCCCGCGAACGAGCCGGTGATGATGAACTTCTGCGCCTTGCGGGGCTCGGCCCGCGGGCCCGCGCGCATGCGGCGCTGCAGGGCCGCCGGATTGGTCCGGCCCAGGTAAACGGTGGGGACGATGGTGGCCACCGTGAACACCGCGATGAAAAGCCAGGCCTGCCAATAGTGCAGCGTGCCCGCCGGCAGCAGCAGGATCAGGATCCACGAGAGGATGCCCCAGAGGGAGGTCGCCGTTACCCGGATTCCGGTCTTCATCGCGCTCCTAGCAGCGTAGATCGCGGCGCCGAAAAGCCGTGGCACCCAGAATCATCAACCCTACGTCGATGGCGAGTAGCCATAACAGGGGTACGACGGTGAAATCTGAGCCGATCCGCGGGATGTGTGCGAACGGTTCGGCGTCGAGCAACCATTGCGAGAACCCGGCCAGCGACCCGATCAGATACAGGGCGACGAAGCCGACCAGCACACCCCAGGCCGCCGGTGTCAGTCGCGGCGCGACGCCGAACAGGAAGGCCGTCACGGCCGACAACAGCCACACCGCGGGCAGTTGGACGGCGGCGCTGGCAACGACCATCGGCAGCTTGCCGGCGACATCGCCCGCCGCGACGCCGTAGACGACGCCCGCGGTGAGCCCGCTGGCCAGCATCGCCACCGCGGATCCGGCGAGCGCCGTCACCAAATGGCTTGCCAGCCAACGGGTTCGCGAGACGGCACCGGCAAGCACCGTTTCGGCTCGCTGACTCGACTCTTCCTGGTGTAACCGCAACGTCAGCGAAACGGCGAACGCGGCGGCCACCATGCCCATCATGGCGAACGCGACGGCGATGAACGCCTCCTCGAGCGCGCTGGTGCCGCCCATTCGTGCCACGATGTCGCGCGCTTCGCCACTGTCGCCCAGCTCGTCGCCGATGCCGTGCACCACGCTGCCGATCAGCAGGCCGTACAGACACAGGCCCACGGTCCATAACAGCAGCGCGGCGCGGTCCAGCCGCCACGTGAGCCCGAACGCATCGCCCAGCGTCGGTCCGGCCTCGGCGGGACCCGGGCGCTCCGCGATGAGCCCGGCGCCGACGTCACGGCCGGCCAGCAGCCGATACGCCAGCAGGGTCAGCGCGGCCGTCGTCACCAGGTGCAGCAGCAGCACCCACCACCGATCACCGGCATACGGCTTGACCAGCAGCGACCACCCCAGCGGGGACAGCCACGACAGCGTGCCGTCACCGGCGTCGCCCACGGCACGCAGGGTGAACGCGGTACCCAGCACGGCGAACGCGGCGCCGCGGGCGAACCGGGCGCTCGGCGAAAGCTGCGCGGCCACCGCCGCGACGGCGGTGAACACCAGGCCGGAGCAGGCCAGCGCCGCCCCGAAGGCCAGCGACCCGGCGGCCGGGACATCGGTGCTCAACAGCCCGGCCGCACCGATCGCCCCGGTGGCAACCGACGCTCCGAACGACAGCAGCAGCGCCGCGCTCAGGGCGGCGTAGCGGCCGATCGCGGTCGAGTCCACCAGCTCGGTCCGCCCGTTCTCCTCGTCGGCGCGCGTGTGCCGGATCACCGTGAGGATGACCGCCACCGCGATCAGCACGTGGAACATCCCGGCCTTCCAAATGCCCACGGCGCCAAGGCTGGCGTTGTAGACCTGGCCATACAGGGCGCGCTGGGCCGGGCTGGCCATGATGGCGGCCGCGAACCCGGCGCGATCCGACGCGGTGGGGTAGACCTTCTCGATGCTGCCGACGTACACGGTGGCCAGGGGCACTGACAGCAGCAACACCCACAGCGGCATCGAGATCCGGTCGCGGCGCAGGTAGAGGCGCAGCATCGAGAGCGTTCCGGAGAAGTGTGAACCACCACGTGGCGCGGGTGATGCCAACGGCCGGTCCAGCGTTGACGTGCTCATGACAGCGAAACCTTTGCCGCATCGCGTCCGTGCCGACCGTCGCCGCCCGACGTGTCGTAATGGCGCAGGAAAAGCTCCTCGAGGGTCGGCGGCTGGCTGACAAGACTGCGCACCCCGGCGTCGCCGAGCACGCGGATGAGCTCACCGAGGCTTTCGCTGTCGACCTGGGCGCGCAGCGTATTGCCCTCGACGCTGATGTCCTCGACGCCTTTGATCCGCCTGAGATCGCCCGGGTCGCCGGTCATCTCGGCCTTGATCGAGGTGCGGCTCAGGTGCCGCATCGAGCTCAGCGAACCGCTTTCGACGGTCTTGCCGGCCCGGATGATCGTCACCCGTTCGCACAACGCTTCCGTTTCGGCCAGGATGTGGCTGGACAACAACACCGTCGTGCCCCGGTCGCGGGCCTGGGCCACGCATTGCTGAAACACGTTCTCCATCAACGGGTCCAGGCCGCTGCTCGGCTCGTCGAGGAGCAGCAGCCTGGCATGGGACGAGAAGGCCGAAATCAGCGAGACCTTCTGGCGATTGCCCTTGGAGTAGGTGCGCGCCTTCTTGTGCGGGTCCAGGTCGAAGCGCTCGATCAACTCGGCGCGGCGCTTCTTGTCGATGCCACCCCGCATCCGGGCCAGCAGGTCGATAATCTCACCGCCGGTCAGCGACGGCCACAACGTCACATCGCCTGGCACGTAAGCGATGTGGCGATGCAGGGCGACGGCCTGTGTCCACGGGTCGCCGCCGAGCAGCCGCACACTGCCGCCGTCGGCTTTCACCAGGCCCAACAGGACGCGGATGGTCGTGGACTTCCCGGCGCCGTTGGGCCCGAGGAACCCGTGGACCTCTCCCTCCCGCACCGTGAGGTCCAGGCCGTCCAGCGCTCGAACCGCACCGAAATTCTTTGTCAGACCCCGGATCTCGATCGGTGCGAATCCGTCGGCGTTTTCAGTCGGCATCAGATCCTCCTTGATCTTCGGCGGCCAGGAATGCGTCGTACATGGTCCGGTCGGTCAGCAGGCCCTCGGTGTAGACCTCAAGCGCGGGCAGAATCATGTCGCGCGAGTAGTCGCGCAGCACTGCCCGCAAATCTGTTGGTGTTTCATGCATTTGGATGTAGAGGAGGAAGCCGCCGCCGCCGGTGATGGCCAAATACCTGGCCCGCCCCTTGGGGTCTCGGCTGGGTTTGATCGTCCCGGCGCGCACGCCCTCTGCCATGTATTCCTCGGCGTTGTCAATCATCCTGCGCCACAACATGTTCGCCAGGTCTCACA
>NZ_LZKV01000217.1:0-28910 GCF_001672995.1 Mycobacterium sp. 1482292.6
CCAAGGGAGATGAATCATCGAGCGACGCAACGGAATTCGATAAGCGCAGCGAGAACTTCGTGCGGGCGACCCGCGGGATACATTGGTGAGACCATGAGCCTTCCAAAACCTGACCTGCAGACCACCGTTGTCATCACCGGCGCCTCGTCGGGTATCGGCGCCGAACTGGCCCGCGGGTCGCCCGCACGAAGTTCTCGCTGCGCTTATCGAATTCCGTTGCGTCGCTCGATGATTCATCTCCCTTGGCGGCGCTGGAGTCGCTGAACATGGCGAACGCCCGGTTGCGCACCCGGTCCATCACCGCCGGGTTGAGCGCATCGGCGACGGCCGCGAACTGCCCGAACGGTGAGCTGGCCCGGCGCGGCCGGTGCACGATCGCGTCGGCGATCACCCCGGCGGCCTGCTCGGGTGTGAGCGCCGGGAACTTGTCGTAGAGCGTGGTGGGGCTGATCATCGGCGTGCGCACCAGCGCCATGTGCACGGTGGTGAACCGGACGTCGTCGTTCACCGTTTCGGCCTGCAGCGCGTCGCACAGACTGTCCAGCGCGGCCTTGCTGGCGATGTAGGCGCCGAAGCGCGGCGCGCGGGTCTGCACGCCGACCGAGGAGACGTTGATGACGTGCCCGTATCCCCGCTCGCGCATGCCGGGGATGAACTTGAGGATCAGCTGGACGGCGCCGAGGTAGTTCAGCTGCATGGTCCGCTGATAGTCGTGGATCCGGTCGTAGGACAGCTCGAGTGAGCGCCGGATCGAGCGGCCCGCGTTGTTGATCAGGATGTCGACACCGCCCAGGTCCTCGAGCACCTGATCGGCCATGGCGGCGATGGCGTCCATGTCGGACAGGTCGCACGGGTAGACGTGGGCGGTGCCGCCGTTGTCGCGAATCTCGTCGGCGACCTTCTCGAGGTTCTCCCGGGTGCGCGCCACCAGCGCCACCGTGCCACCGGCCTCCGCGATCTTCTTCGCGGCGGCCTCGCCGATGCCGGAGGATCCCCCGGTGATCAGCGCGGTCTTGCCCGCGACGGCGTCCTCGAGCGTGCGCCCCTGGACCGCGTCGAGCAGGTTGCGCAGATAGAACGGCCGATACCGGCCGGCGGAGTTCGGGGTGTTCACGATGTGCGAGACCGCCGCGAGCGGCTTTTCCACCAGGTTTCCGAGCGAGTTCTCCACCAAGTTCGTTAAGTCACCAAGGTTCATCGGCATTCGCTCCTGATGATGTGAGCCCCCCGACCGCAACTGGCCTGCCCGATGGCCACGACCGTATTGCGGGGCTGCGCGAGTGATGTGATGTGCATCATGAAGCCAACCTAGGACATGTTCGCCTCACCTTGACGCGGATTGCGGTCATGGGTCCCGGCTCCCACTCTCACGGTTCGCCGAGAACGTCCGCCAGCGGCGGGCAATCCCGCTGTTACACAAGGCAATCCGGGCGTGATCGCGCATAAACCGACGGGCAACGCCGAGATGTTCCAATCGTGCTTATGAAAATTCTGGCGCGCTTCCGCAAGGCCGCACCGGCATCCATCTACGACCGGATCGGTGGGCACGAGGCGATCGAAGTCGTGGTCGAGGACTTCTACGTCCGGGTGCTTGCCGACGATCAGCTGTCCGGCTTTTTCACCGGCACGAACATGAACCGCCTCAAGGGCAAGCAGACGGAGTTCTTCGCCGCCGCCCTGGGCGGCCCGGAGCCCTACACCGGCGCGCCGATGAAGCAGGTGCACCAGGGCCGCGGGATCACCATGCACCACTTCAGTTTGGTGGCCGGGCATTTGGCCGACGCGCTGGCCGCCGCCGGGGTGCCGTCCGAGACGGTCACCGAGATACTCGGCGCGATCGCACCGCTGGCGCCCGAGATCGCCACGGGTGACGCCGGCAAGGTCACGGTCTGACCGCTCCCCCGGATCGCGGCCGGCGCCCACCACGGCCATCGCCGCCATCGCGGCGATCTCGGCTTGCCGGCGAGCAGCAGTGCCTAGCATGCGTGGCATGCGGCGCACATTTGACGAACTGATCGCGGAGGCCGACGCCGCCCCGCTGGACGGCTGGGATTTCTCGTGGCTGGACGGCCGGGCTACCGAGGAGCGCCCGTCGTGGGGCTACCAGCGGCTGTTGCGGGAGCGGTTGGCCGCGGTGTCGGCCGCGCTCGACATTCACACCGGAGGCGGTGAAGTGCTGTCCGGCGCGGCGCCGTTCCCGCCCACCATGGCGGCCATCGAGACGTGGCCCCCGAACGCGGCGCTGGCCACCCGGCGCCTGCATCCGCTCGGTGTGGTGGTGGTCGCCACCCGGGACGAACCGCCGCTGCCATTCGGCGACGAGGCGTTCGACCTGGTGACCACCCGCCACCCGATCTCCGTCTGGTGGTCGGAGATACGGCGCGTGCTGCGCCCCGGCGGCACCTACTTCGCGCAGCACATCGGTCCGGCCACCATGGGCGAGCTGGTCGAGTACTTCATCGGGCCGCAGCCGGAGAAATGGGCCGAGTTTCACCCGGACGCGGTGAGCGCGCAGGCCGAGGCGGCCGGGCTGCAGATCGTCGATATCCGCATGGAGCGGATGCGCGCCGAGTTCTTCGACATCGGCGCCGTCGTGTACTTCCTGCGCAAGGTGATCTGGACGGTGCCCGACTTCACCGTGCAGCGGTACCGGGACCGGCTGGCCGAACTGCACGAGCGCATCGAATCCGACGGGCCGTTCGTCGGCCACTCCGTGCGCCTGCTCGTCGAGGCCCGCAAGCCGGCGTGAGTCAGCCCTCGTCGCGCAACACGTCCAGCGCGTGTTGCAGGTCGGGCGGGTAGGGGCTGACGATCTCCATCCGCCTGCCGTCGGCCGGATGGGCGAATGACAGCGACCGAGCATGTAGCCATTGCCGTTCCAGCCCAAGCTTTTTCGCGAGCTTGGGGTCGGCGCCGTAGACCAGGTCGCCGCAGCACGGGTGATGCAGCGCGGAGAAATGCACCCGGATCTGGTGCGTGCGGCCGGTCTCCAGGTGCACGTCGAGCAGGCTGGCGGCGACGAACGCCTCCACGGTGTCGTAGTGGGTGAGGCTGTGCCGGCCGTCCTTGGTGACCGCGAACTTCCATTCGCCGCCGCGGTGTCGCCCGATCGGCGCGTCGATGGTCCCGCTGGACGGGTCCGGATGTCCTTGCACCAGCGCGTGATAGCGCTTGTCGACGGTGCGCTGTTTGAACGCCCGCTTGAGCAAGGTGTAGGCGCGCTCGGACAGCGCCACGACCATCACCCCGGACGTTCCGACGTCGAGGCGGTGCACGATGCCCTGCCGCTCGGGCACCCCCGAGGTGGTGATCCGGTAGCCGGCGGCGGCCAGGCCACCGAGCACCGTGGGCCCGGTCCAGCCCACCGAGGCGTGCGCGGCCACCGCCGCCGGTTTGTCGACCGCGACGATGTCGTCGTCGGAGTACAGGATCGTCATGCCCTCGACGTCGACCGGCGTGTTCTGCAGGGGCGCGGGCGCTTCGGGCAGGCGCACCTGCAGCCAGGCGCCGCCGGTCAACCGGTCGGACTTGCCGGCCGGCACGCCGTCGAGCTCGACGCCGCCGTCCTCGGCGATCGCGGCCGCCGCGCTGCGCGAGAGCCCCAGCAGCCGGGCCAGTCCGGCGTCGACGCGCATGCCCGCCAGTCCCTCCGGGACGGGCATCGAGCGGTCACTCACCCGCGC
This sequence comes from Mycobacterium sp. 1482292.6, assembly GCF_001672995.1. Taxonomy (NCBI): domain Bacteria; kingdom Bacillati; phylum Actinomycetota; class Actinomycetes; order Mycobacteriales; family Mycobacteriaceae; genus Mycobacterium; species Mycobacterium sp. 1482292.6. Next base: position 3,684 of record NZ_LZKV01000217.1, read on the forward strand.
CGTCTCCGGCGTCGTCCTCGTCCTTGCGCCGGTCGGCGGCGGTGCGCCGGCCGACCGAGTCGAAATCGAACCCGAAGATCGACAACACCACCAGCAGGATGGCGCCGCCGACCACCGAGGGGTCGGCGACGTTGAACACCGGCCACCAGCCGATCGACAGGAAGTCCACGACGTGCCCGCGCAGCGGGCCGGGGGCGCGGAAGAAACGATCGACCAGGTTGCCCATCGCGCCGCCGAGGATCATGCCCAGGCCCACCGCCCACCACGGGGACACCAGGCGACGCCCCATCCAGAAGATGCCGACCACGACCCCGGTCGCGATCAGCGTCAGCACCCACGTGTAGCCGGTCGCCATCGAGAACGCCGCCCCGGAGTTGCGGACCAGCGTCCAGGTCACCGTGTCGCCGATGATCGGCACCGGCTGGCCGGGCGGCAGCAGTTTGACGGCGAGCACCTTGGTGACGACGTCGAGGGCCAGCACGATGGCCGCGATCGACAGCAGCAGCCGCAGCCGCCGCGGCGCGGCTTCGGGCGGCGCGACGGCGTCGGGCTCCGCGTCCCGCTGGGCCGGGGCGGCCTCACCAGCCTGTTCGGCTGAGGTCACCGGCTCAGTCGAGTTTGTCGGTTCTTCAGGCACTTCCCCATCATCCCCTACCGCCCCACGCAGGCTAGCCAGGTTCGCCCGGCGGCGATGCGCAATGATGCCAAGCATGGCCCGCCTCACCGTGATCGCCACCGGGGGCACGATATCGACCGGCACCGGCGCCGACGGGGTGCACCGACCCGCCTACAGCGGGGCGGATCTGACGGCGCCCTTCTCCGCGGAGCACGACGTCGACGTGGTTGACCTGTTGGCGGTCGACAGCTCGGAGCTGACCCTGGCCGACTGGGACCGGATCCGTGACGCGGTGACGGCCGCGGTCGACGGCGGCGCGGACGGGGTGGTGGTCCTGCATGGCACCGACACCATGGAGGAAAGCGCGCTGTGGCTCGATCTGACGTATGCGGGCCACGCCCCGGTGGTGCTGACCGGCGCCATGCGCAGCGCCGACGCGCCGGACGCGGACGGCCCGGGCAACGTGCGCGACGCGCTGGCGGTGGCGGCCAGCCCGGCCGCCCGCGGCCTGGGCGTGCTGCTGTGCTTCGCCGGGCGGGTGCTGCAACCGCTGGGCATGAGCAAGGTGGCCACCGACGACCTGAGCGGCTTCACCGGTCAGCTGCTCGGCACCGTCGCCGGTGACGTGCGGCTGTCCGGACCCAAGACCCGCCCGTACGTCGGCGAGCCGCGGGCCGGCAGCGCACCGCGCGTCGACATCGTCGCGGCCTATCTGGGCAGCGACGCCGTGGCGCTCGATGCGTGCGTTGCCGCCGGGGCGCGGGCCGTGGTGCTCGAGGCGCTGGGGTCGGGCAACGCCGGGCCGGCGGTGGTCGACGCGGTGCGCCGGCACTGCGGCGACGGCGTGGTGGTCGCGGTGTCCACCCGCGTGCCCGGCGGTCGGGTCGGGGCCAGCTACGGCCCCGGCCATGACATGGCCGCCGCCGGGGCGGTGCTGGTGCCGCGGCTGCGGCCGCCCCAGGCGCGGGTGCTGCTGATCGCCGCGCTGGCCGCGCAGCTACCCGCGGCCGACGTCATCGCCCGGTGGGGCTGACACCGCTCGGAGTTCGGCGGCCTGCAGGCCCCCGACGTAATCGGGCCAATCCAGGGAATCGACCGGGTTCGCGCGCACCAGGTCCCCGTCGTCGGCGGGGAACGTGCGGGCCGGGCCGGGTCCGGAGGTGCGGGTTTCGAACCGCGCGGTGACCACGCCGTGGCCGGCGCCCTGCACCCAGCCGTGCCCGAGGTCGCGGTGTGCCACGTCGTCTCCGACCCGCCACCCCGCATCGTCTGCTGTCTGGGGCCCGGGCCCATACATGGCCTCGGTCGCGGTTTCCACCGACGCCGAATCCTGTTGCGGTTCAGGCACTTCCAAGTCCGGGAACAGCGATTCCTGCCGCACGTCGCTCAGCCCCGAAAAGCCCACGCCGAGCAGGCGAATGGGCCCGATCTCGCGCGGATCCAGCAGCAGCCGGCGGGCCAGACCGAGCAGCGCCGCGACCTCGGTGGTGGCGTAAGGCAGCGTCGCCGACCGTGTCAAGGTGCTCATGTCGGACTTCTTCAGCTTGACCGTTACGGTGCGCGCGCCGCGACCGTCGCGCAGCAGGCGCTGATGGGCGTGCTCGGCGATCGGCTCGATGGCCTCGCGCAACTGCTCCAGGCTGGTCAGGTCGACGGCGAAGGTCGATTCGGAGCTGATCTGCTTGGCCTCGGCGCGCTCGGCGACCGGGCGGTCGTCGATGCCGCGGGCCAGCCGGTGCAGCGCCGGCCCGATCGTGGCGCCCAGGATGTTGGCCGCCTCGGCCTCGGTCAGCGCGGCCAGCTCGCCGATGGTCTCGATGCCGAGGCGATGCAACCGCTCCTCGGCGACCGGCCCGATCCCCCACAGCCGGCGCACCGGCAGCCCGCCCAGCAGCAGGCGTTCCTCGGCGCGGCGCACCACCCGGACCCCGTCGGGCTTGGCCAGTCCGGAGGCGATCTTGGCGATCTGCTTGCCCGACCCGGCGCCCACCGAGGCGATCAGCCCGGTGTGGTCGCGGACCCGTCGGCGCAGGTCCTCGCAGAACGCCTCGACGTCTTCGGCGGACGCCCCGGCGAGCTGGGCGGGTTCACCGAACCCCTCGTCGAAGGACAACTGCTCGACCACGGGCACCACGGCGCGGATGGTGTCGAACACCCGGCGGCTGGCCAGCCCGTAGACCACGCCGCGCGGCGGCAGCACCACCGCGCTTACGCCGACCAGCCGGCGGGCCTGGTGCATGGGCATGGCCGAGCGCGCCCCGAACACGCGCGCCTCGTAGCTGGCCCCGGCCACCACGCCGCGCCCGCCCAGTCCGCCGACCAGCACGGGGCGCCCACGCAGCGTCGGGCGGGTGAGTTGCTCGACGGAGGCGAAGAACGCATCCATGTCCAGGTGCAGCACCCACCGCGACTCCACCCGATCGATGCTATTGCCCCCACGACGGGCCAGGTGAACTACCGTTTTGTCATGGCCACCGAGTCCGGCGCTGCGGCTGTTCCGCACGGGGACGCGTCGCCCTCGACGCGATGGGCGCGGCTGCGCCACCAATGGAACGAGCGCCTGCAACCCGGGGAGCAGGCCACCGTGCTGGCCTGGGCCTCGTTCACCCTCACCTTCGCCGGCCTGCGCGGCCTCACCCACTGGATCCGGGCCGGGCATGGCCCCTCCGGTGGCGGAGTGTCGTTGGGCGGCAAGCACTTCCACCACTACAACATCGGCATCGGCATGCTGGCCACGGTGGCCGGCATCGGGCTGCGCGGCAGCGACAAGCAACGCCAGCACCCCGCGGCGGCGGTGGCCTACGGCGCGGCCAACGCGATGATCGTCGACGAACTGGCGCTGCTGTTGGATCTCAAGGACGTCTATTGGGCTTCGGATGGTCGCAAGAGCGTCGACGTGGCGGTCGGCGTGATCGCTACCGGGGCGACGGTCGCCGTTGGCATGCCGTTCTGGCCGCACGCCCACCGGGCGCTGCGATCGAGGAACTGACCGCTTCCGGTGCGCTCGCGGCCGACCGCGGCGGGCTCAGGCCTTGGCGATGCGCACCCGCACGCCGTCGCCGATCTCGGCGCCGTCGGCCGGGTCGCCGAATTCGAAGCTGGTGGCCAGGATCTCACCCGCGATGAGGTCGCGGTGGGTTCGCGCCCAGTCGGCCCGCTCGTCCGGTACCGCCATGACCACCGAAATCCGGTCGGACACATCCAAACCCGTCGATTTGCGCAGCTCCTGCAATTCGCGGATCCGGTCCTTGGCCCAGCCTTCGGCCTCGAGCTCGGAGGTCACCGTGCCGTCCAGGACCACCAGGCCCGCGCCGTCGGGCAGGGCCGCGGTGAATTCCGGGTCGGCGGCGACCAGTCGTGAGCTGTATTCCTCGGGTTGCAGCACCGCGGGACCCGCGGTCAGGGTGCCGTCGGGATTGACGACGCCCTCCCCCGCCTTGACCGCCTTGATGGCGGCTTGCACGTCCTTGCCCAGCCGGGGCCCGGCCACCCGCGCGTTGACGGTGAGCTCGAAGCGGCCGTAGGTGTCGATCGCGTCGGTCAGCTCGACGCTCTTGACGTTGAGTTCGTCGGCGATGAGGTCGACGAACGGCTCCAGCCGCTGCGGATCCGCCACGGCCACGGTGAGTTTCGGCAACGGCAACCGCACCCGCAGTTTCTTGGCCTTGCGCAGCGAGGACGCGGCCGAACAGACGTCGCGGACCTGATCCATCGCGGCGACCAGGTCGCGGTCGGCGGGCACGTCGCCGGCCTGCGGCCAATCGGTCAGGTGCACCGACCGCTGCGCCGTCAGGCCGCGCCAGACGATCTCGGTCACCGAGGGCAGCAACGGCGCGGCCAGCCGCGCGGTCACCTCCAGCACGGTGTGCAGGGTGTCGATGGCGTCGGCGTCCTCTTCCCAGAACCGCGAACGCGACCGCCGCACATACCAGTTCGTCAGCGCCTCGGTGAACTGGCGCAGCTGCTCGCAGGCCCGCGAGATGTCACAGGTGTCCATCTCATGCGTCAGATCGTCGCGCAGCTCGGCGAGCTTGGCCAGGATGTAGCGGTCCAGCACCTGCGTCGAATCGGTGCGCCAGGTACCGACTTTGGGCGCGTAGAGGGCCAGGAAGCTGTAGGCGTTCCAGAACGGCAGCAGCACCTGGCGCACGCCCTCGCGGATACCCTGTTCCGTCACGATCAGGTTGCCACCGCGCAGGATCGGCGAGGCCATCAGGAACCAGCGCATGGCGTCGGAGCCGTCGCGGTCGAACACCTCGGACACGTCCGGGTAGTTGCGCAGCGACTTGCTCATCTTCTGGCCGTCGGAGCCCAGCACGATGCCATGTGCCACACAGGTTTTGAAGGCCGGCCGATCGAAGAGCGCGGTGGCCAGCACGTGCAGGGTGTAGAACCAGCCGCGGGTCTGCCCGATGTATTCGACGATGAAGTCGCCCGGGTAATGACCGTCGAACCAGTCGCGATTCTCGAACGGGTAGTGCACCTGGGCATAGGGCATCGAACCCGAGTCGAACCACACGTCGAGCACGTCGGGGATGCGCCGCATCGTGCTGGCCCCGGTCGGGTCGTCGGGGTTGGGCCGGGTCAGCTCGTCGATGAACGGCCGGTGCAGATTGGTGGGGCGCACCCCGAAGTCGCGTTCGAGTTCGTCGAGGCTGCCGTAGACGTCGATCCTCGGGTAGGCGGGGTCGTCGGACTTCCACACCGGAATCGGGGTGCCCCAGTAGCGGTTTCGCGAGATCGACCAGTCACGGGCGCCCTGCAGCCACTTGCCGAACTGGCCGTCCTTGACGTGCTCGGGATACCAGGTGATCTGTTGGTTGAGCTCGACCATGCGGTCCCGAAATTCGGTGACCGCGACGAACCATGACGACACCGCCCGGTAGATCAGCGGATTGCGGCATCGCCAGCAGTGCGGGTAGGGGTGCTCGTAGGTTTCGTGGCGCAGCAGCACCGCCCCGTTGGCCGCGGCCGGGCCGCTGCCGTTCTTCAGGTCGCGGATGATGTGCGGGTTGGCGTCAAAGACGTGCTGCCCCTGGTAATCCGGGACTGTGGCGTCGAACCGCCCCCTGGAGTCGACCGGCGTGACCGGGACGATGCCGACCTTGTCGGTGGTGACCATGTCGTCCTCGCCGTAGGCCGGCGCCATGTGCACGATGCCGGTGCCGTCCTCGGTGGTGACGAACTCGCCGGGCAGCACCTGAAATGCCTTGGCCGTGTCCATGAAATACGGGAACGGCGGCAGGTACCGCGTGCCGAGCAGGTCGGCGCCGACATAAGTGGCCAGGATCTCGGGTTCGTCCCCCAGCTCGCGGGCGTAGGCGGCCAGCCGCGGCTCCGCGAGCACGAAACGCTTGCCCTGCGACCGGACTTCGACGTAGGTCACCTCGGGATTGACCGCGACGGCGAGGTTGGACGGCAGGGTCCACGGTGTCGTCGTCCAGATCAACAGATGTGCCCCGTCCAGCGGGCCACCGACCACCGTGAATCCCACCGTCAGGGCGGGATCCTGGCGGCTCTGGTACACGTCGTCGTCCATCCGCAATTCGTGGTTGGACAGCGGGGTTTCGTCGCGCCAGCAATACGGCAACACCCGGTAGCCCTCGTAGGCCAGGCCCTTGTCCCAGAGTTGTTTGAACGCCCAGATCACCGACTCCATGTAGGGCAGATCCAGCGTCTTGTAGTCGTTGTCGAAGTCGACCCAGCGCGCCTGGCGGGTGACGTAGGCCTGCCACTCGTCGGTGTAGCGCAGCACCGAGGCGCGGCAGGCGTCGTTGAACGCCGCGATGCCCATGTCGTCGATCTGCGATTTGTCGGTGATCCCGAGCTGGCGCTCGACCTCGAGTTCGGCGGGCAGCCCGTGGGTGTCCCAGCCGAAGCGGCGCTCCACCTTGTAGCCGCGCATGGTGCGGTACCGCGGGACGATGTCCTTGACGTAGCCGGTGAGCAGGTGACCGTAGTGCGGCAGCCCGTTGGCGAACGGCGGCCCGTCGTAGAACACGTATTCCGGTGCGCCGTCGCGGCGGGCGATGCTGGCCCGGAAGGTGTTGTCGCGGGCCCAGTAGTCGAGCACCTCGAGCTCGAGCGCCGGGAAGTCCGGCGCTCCTGGCTTCGGGTAGGCCTGAACCTCAGCGTTGTCGGTCACGATGCGCGTTGTCTCCTGTGCCACGGTGCAAACCGGGGACGACGACGCGCTGGCTGCGCGAGCGCCGCGGTACCACCCCGCTTGCCGCGCTTTCGCGTGGCCACTCGATGACGGCTGTGACGGGCCTACCCGTTCGGTTCTACTGGGCCACGACGGCTGTTCTTCCGAAGGCTCCCCGGTGATGGCCGGATCGATGCCAGTAAGACGATTCTACGAAGACCCGCAAATCCGGGTGCACTCCAAGGGGTCGCCAAGGCGCAGAACTACGTCTGCGACCAGGCGACCCCTTGGAGCCCGAGTTGCTCGACGTCCATCGGAGTTCGGCTTCAGGCCCGGACTTCGAGGACGCCGACGCGCCACAGCGCGGCGTACACGTGACGCAGCGGCACGCTCAGCAGCCGAGCGGCGCCGTCCACCAGCGGGTCGCTACCGGCGCCGAACGGCGGGGTGTCGGCGCGGCGGCGGCCCTTGGCCACGGGCGCCTGCGCGACGGCCGGAACGGTGTCGGTGTCGCGCACCACGGTCAGCGTGCGCGCGGGCGCTACGGTCACCACTTGGTCGTAGAGAACTGCGGTCATCATCGCCTCCTAGAGGGGAGATCCAACGGGGATTGATTGGACTGACGTGTCCCGCCCCGCGTCGGTTCCGATCTCGAGAACGCTTGGCCGATAACCACTTAGCGTTGCGACGACTCAGCCGAGCAGGTCGCGCCGGAGACCGGATGGGGACGAAACACAGTTCGGACTTCGATCCGGACTATCGCTAGAACGCATCTGTCCCTCACCTCCTCGCGGTCACGACGCACGCGCGGTTCGCGTGCGATCTATGCGCAGCAAAGGAGCAGAACCCGACGACCGCCGGAGATCCGCACCCCTCTCGTCAGAGCTTCGGCACCACACGACGTGTCCTGGCCTGGACAAACAATCCGAGCCGGAAGCCACCTGGGCTCAACCCTTAAGCCGGGAGGAGCTGTCCTGACCCGGGGCGTCTTTCGACGTTCGGGGTCAGTGGCCTGTATTCGTGTAGACGCCTCACCTAACGAGGTGCATACCCGACCGATAATGCACGACGGGTATGACGCGGTCAAATCCCTGGATGGCGAGTCGGGGATTCTGTGCGGATTCCTGCGGCGAGCACCCAGCATCCGGTCAGGTTTGCGACCCTGACCTGGACAAACGACTCGGGATCACTTGTCGACCAGGCCCTCGAGCCGGCCGATCGTGTCGATGAATTCCTCGACCATGTCGAGCACCACCGAGCGCGTCGGGCGGACCCGGTCGAGCGAGCCGACCACCTGCCCGACGAAGTAGGTGGCGAGCTCACGCGCCTTGGCGCCCGCCTGCGCGGCGGCGGCGTTGATGCGCACCTGCGGCTCGGTGACCAGGGCGGTCTGCAGCGGCATGCCCAGCGGGTCGGGGTTTTCCGGCCGCTCCCACTCGTCGGTCCAGGCGGTGCGCAGCATCCGCGCCGGCTTGCCCGTCATCGAGCGCGACCGGACGGTGTCCGACGAGCTGGCGGCCAGGAACTTCTCCTTGACCACGGGCACGGTCTCGGCCTCTTCGGTGGTCAGCCACACCGAGCCGCACCACACGCCCTCCGCGCCCAGGGCCAGCGCCGCCGCGATCTGGCGACCGCGGGCGATCCCTCCGGCGGCCAGGACGGGCACCGGCGCCACGGCGTCGACGACCTCGGGCACCAGGACCATGGTCGCCACCTCACCGGTATGACCGCCGGCCTCGGTGCCTTGCGCGACGATCAGGTCGACGCCCGCGTCGGCGTGCCGCTGCGCGTGCCGGGTGGTGCCGGCCAGCGCGGCCACCAGCACGTCGCGGTCGTGCGCGCGCTGGACGAGGTCCGCTGGGGGCGGCCCGAGCGCGCTGGCGATCAGCCGGATGTTGTTGGAGAAGGCGACGTCGAGCAGCGGCTCGTAGGTCTTCGGCGAGATGTTCAGGCCGCCGAGGGAGCGGCGCGGCTCCGCGGCGGGCGCGGTGACCCCGTAGCGGGCCAGCAGGTCGTCGACGAAGGCGCGGTGCTCGTCGGGCAACAGGGTGCGAGCCTGGCTGGTGTCGATGCCGCCCTGCTCGGCGCCGACGTATTTGGGCGGTAACAACAGGTCGACCCCGTAGGGCTTGCCCCCGGTCCGCTCCTCGATCCAGGCCAGCTCGCTCTGTAGCCGCTGCGGGCTGTGCGCGGTGGCGCCCAGGATCCCGAAGCCCCCGGCGTTGGTCACCGCGGCCACCACGTCACGGCAGTGGCTGAAGGCGCAGATCGGGAATTCGACTCCGAGCATCTCGGCGACCCTGGTTCTCATCGCCCGACGCTAAAAGCTATCGATTGCGAAGTCAATCGGCCACGGGGAGTGGGCAACTCAGGTGCGCGATCGCCCCTAAGCCCGGGGCGACCGGCCGTCCGGCGGCCAGCTCGCCACGCCCTCCTCCAGCGGCACCTCCAGGCTCTGCAGGATCGAGGCGACCATCCGCCAGGCCCCGATGACCGTGACCAGTTCGACGAGAACCGTTGTGTCACCGCAGAATTCGCGCTCACATGCCGCCCAGTTCGCGGCGCTCACCGCGCCGTCGCGCACCACGTCGTCGGTGGCGGCGAGCACGGCCCGCTCGACGACCCCGAACCCGGCGTGGTTCTGCCAATCCCGCACGCCCAGCAGATCATCGGCCGGCACGCCGAGCCGCGATGCGACGCGCCAGTGCTGAGTCCACTCGTAATCGCAGCCGGTGAGCCAGCCGATCCGCATGATCACCAACTCGCGCAACCGCGAATCGAGGGCGCCGTGCCAGAGCATGGTGGCGAGCAGGTCGTTGATGCCGCGCGCCAGCGGCGGATGGTTGAGCAGCACCTGAAAGATGCTGAGTTCGGCCATGTAGTTGGGGACGGCCGCCTCGTCGGCCGCGGCCTTGGCTTCGTCGAGTGGCAGTTGAGGCAGGCGCGCTGTTGTCATCGGATGAGCACTCCTCCGTGCGGGCGGGACCGTCGGGTTCTCCCGTCATGGTAGCCAGCCGACGCCGCGGCGACGACGGGTTTGATCGCGGCAGCGAAAACCCCTATCAGCCAAAGGATTTCAGAGCAGACCGAGCAGCTTCAGGTCGGTCACGTATTTGACGATCACCGACGGGCTGATCTGCGGAATGTCGTTATCGGGACCGATCTTGGCTTCCTGCACCGCGGCGCGGAAACGCTCCGTCGGCCCCAGGCACCCGCGGGCGGGATCCGCCGGCGGCACGTGCAAGGCGTTGCGCAGCTGCAACAGTTGCAGCACCGACTGGTGGCGCTGCCGCTCGGGCAGGGCGTGCAGGGCGGTCTCCATCCGCTGCAGCCATTCGGTGAAGTCGTCGACCCGCTCGATCGGGTAGCCGGCCTCGATGAGCCAGTCGACGTACTCGTCGAGGCCGATGCCGTCGTCGTGCGGATTCATCACGTGGTAGGTCTCGAACCCGTCCATCACCTGGGCGCCCAGCGTGGCGATCGCCTCGGCGACGAACTCGACCGGCAGCGCGTCGAAGTGCGCGCGTTGCCGGTTGCCGTCGGCGTCGAGCGCATAGAACGAGCGCGGCGCGACGCCACTGGCCACCACGCTGTGCACCATCCGGGTGAACATGTCCGACAGGTTCAGCTGGCCCCGATAGGTGGTGGCGGCCAGGATCATGTCGCAGCGGAACACCGAAACCGGCAGCCCGCACAGGTCGTTGGCCTCGCGCAGCAGCACCTCGCCCGCCCACTTGCTGTTGCTGTAGCCGTTGCCGTAACTGCCGTCGACGGTGCGAATCGGGCCGGCCGTCCGGACGTCGGCGTCCTCGGTGAACGCCGCCGGCTCGATTTGGTCACCGACGTTGGCCGTCGACACGTAGGTGTACGGCTTGAGTTTGGTGGTGACCGCCAGCCGGATCAGCTCGGCGGTGCCCGCGACGTTGGGGGTGAACAGCTCGCTGTAGGGCAGCACGCCGTTGACGACGGCCGCGCAGTCCACGATCAGATCGACGGTGTCGGCCAGCCGCTGCCAGGTCGGTTCGTCCACGCCGAGGTTCGCGCGACCCTTGTCACCGGCGATCACCTCGAGATGGTCGTCGGCGAGTTCGTGGAAATACCGCAGCAGCGCCGGATCGCCGCTGTCGAAGGTCTTTTCGAGCCGGCGGCGCGCGTCCTCGTCGGAGGCGGCCCGCACCAGGCAGATCAGCTTTCCGTCCGCCAGTTCCAGCCGTTCCAGCCACTGCAGCACCAGGTAGCGACCGAGGAAGCCGGTGGCCCCGGTCAGCAGGACCGTGCGCAGGTCGCCGCGCGGGGCCGGCAGCGCCGGCGCGGTCGACAGCGTCGGGGCGTCGATGAACTTGTCCAGCGTCAGGTCGCTGGCGTACACCTCGGTCGCGTCGCGGCCGTGCACGGACGCGAAGTCGGCGCGAAGACCCTCTGCCGCACCGTGTTCGGCGTTGAGCTGCTGGCTCAGGGCGCGCACCGACGGCGCCTCGAAGACGGCGCGCACCGGCAGGTGGACATCGAGGGCGTTGTAGATCGCGGCGACCAGGCGCATGGCCGACAGCGAATCCCCACCCAGGTCGAAGAACGATTCGGAGACCCCGACCCGCTCCAAGCCGAGCACCTGGGCGTACAGCCAGGCCAGGATCTCCTCCACGGCGGTGGCCGGGGCCAGGTAGTCCTCGGTGCCGTAGTCGGGCGCCGGCAGCGAGCGGATGTCGAGCTTGCCGCTCGGTGTCAACGGGAGTGCCGGCAACACCACCACCGCGGACGGCACCATGTAGGCGGGCAGGCGCTCGGCCAGCACCGTGCGGATCTCTGCCGGGTTGGCCGTGCCGGTGATGTACCCCACCAGCCGCTTGTCGCCCGGGCGGTCCTCGCGGGCGATCACCAGCGCCCGCTCCACGCCGGCCAGCCCGGCCAGCGCGGCCTGGATCTCGCCGAGTTCGATGCGGTAGCCGCGGATCTTGACCTGCTCGTCGGCGCGCCCGACATACCGGAGCTGCCCGTCCGCGCCCCACCAGGCCAGGTCCCCGGTGCGATACATGCGCGCCCCCGTCCCGCCGAACGGGCAGGCCACGAACCGCGACGCGGTCAGGCCGGCCCGGCCCAGGTAGCCGGTCGACACGCCGGCACCGGCCACATACAACTCGCCGGCCACACCCGCGGGCACCGGCCGCAGGCACCCGTCGAGCACGAACAACGCGGCGCCCGCCACCGGCGAACCGATCGGCGGCGCCTCGGGTCCCGGGGCGAGCGGGGCGCTGACGGCCGCGACGATCGTGATCTCGGTGGGGCCGTAGACGTTGACCATCACGCGTCCGGCCGCCCAGCGGTCCACCACTTCGACGGGGCAGGCTTCGCCCGCGACGGCCAGCACCGTCGACTCCAGCCCCTCCGTGCCGAGCATCCCCACCTCGGACGGCGTTTGGGTCAGCATGTCGACGCGTTCGGCGACGAGCAAGGCGTGCAGGTCTTTCGGCGAGCGCACCACCTCGTCGGGCACCACCAGCACCCGTCCGCCGTGCAGCAGCGCACCGAAGATCTCCCACACCGAGAAGTCGAAAGCCAGCGAGTGGCATTGGCTCCACACCTTCCCCGGCGCCGCGGGCAGGCCGGCGGCGCCCAGCGAGGCGAACAGCTGGGTGGCGTTGCCGTGGGTCACGGCCACCCCCTTGGGGACACCGGTGGTGCCCGAGGTGTAGATCGTGTAGGCGACGCCCTGCGGCGCCGGTGCTGGCAGCGGCGTCGCAGGCTGGCGGTGGACCTCCGGGTCGTCGATGTCGATGACGAGCGGGCCGAGATCTCCCGAGCGCGAACGATACTCGGCGGTGGTGAGCACGACCGTCGGTGCGGCATCGGTGAGCATGAAGTCGATCCGGGCCGCCGGCAGCGCCGGGTCGATCGGCAGGTACGCGGCGCCGGTCTTGAGCACGGCCAGGATCGCGGCGACGGCCCGGGCGGAGCGTTCGACGAGCAGCGCCACGCACTGGCCCGGTCCCGCGCCGTGGTGAACGAGCAAGTGCGCCAACCGGTTCGCGGACTCGTCGAGTTCACGGTAGGTCCACGAACACGATCCGTCGGTGATGGCCACCGCCTCGGGCGCGCGCGCGACATGCTCAGCGAACACCTCCGGGATCGACGCGGGTGGGTGCGCCTCGCGCGTCAGCGCCGTCCGGTTGCCGATCGCATCGAGGCGGGCGTGCTCGTCGGCGCCCAGCACGTCGATCGACGACAACCGCGCGGTGGGGTCGGCGGTGATGGCCGTCAGCACCCGATGCAGCCGGCACACCAGGGCTTCGATGGTGGCGGTGTCGAACACGTCGGTGCGGAACTCCACCGCGCCGCCGATCCCGGCGGGCCGGCCGTCCCGAGTCCAGCGTTCGGCCAGCGACCACGCGAGATCCATTCGCGCGGTGCGGGTCTCTACCGGGACCGGGGTGACCCGGACGTCGCCGAGGCTCAGTTCGGCGGCATCGGTGTTCTGCCAGGCCAGCATGACCTGCACCAGCGGATGATGCGCCAGGCTGCGGGTCGGGTTGAGCCGCTCCACGAGTACCTCGAAGGGCACATCCTGATGTTCGTAGGCGGCCAGGCTGCGCGCGCGCACGTGCGCCAAGACCTCGGCGACGGTGGGGTCACCGGCCAGGTCGACCCGCAGCACCAGGGTGTTGACGAAGAAGCCCACCACGTCGTCCAGGGCCGGATCGCGCCGCCCGGCGATCGGAAAACCCACCGCCACATCCGAACTCGCGCTGATCTTGGCCAGCAACACCGCCAGGGCGGCCTGCACCACCATGAAGCTCGTGGCGTTGTGCGCGTTGGCCACCGCCCGTACCCGCTGCTGCAACTCCGCCGGCCACTCCACCGCCACGCTGGCCCCGCCGAAGTCGGCCACCATCGGGTAGGGCCGATCGGTCGGCAGTTCCAGCCGCTCGGGCATTCCGGCCAGGGTGTGTTCCCAATACCGCAACTGCCCGGCGATCAGGCTGTGCGGGTCCTGCAATTCGCCGAATTGCGCGCGCTGCCACAGTGTGTAGTCGACATACTGCACCGGCAGCGGCGCCCAGCCCGGGGCCTGTCCGGCTACACGGCTGGCATAGGCCTCGCCCAGATCGCGCACCAGCGGCGTCAGCGACCACCCGTCGGCGGCGATGTGATGCAGCACGGCAACCAGCAGATACTCGTTGTCGTCCACCCGAAACAGCAGCGCCCGCAACGGGAGTTCGGTGGCCAACTCGAAGCGGTGGCCGACCACGGTGTCGATGGCCTTGCCCAGCCGGGCGGCCGACCACCCACGCGCATCGCTGATCTGCCATCCGAAGTCGGCCTCCCCCGCCTCGACCACCAGTTGCTGGGGTATGCCCTCGTGCGCCGGGAACAGGGTCCGCAGGCTTTCGTGGCGGGCCACGACGTCGGCTAGCGCGGCGCCGAACGCCGCGTCGTCGAGGCGCCCGTGCAGTTGCAGGGCGATGGCCATGTTGTGCACCGGCGAGGGCCCATGCAATTGGCCGATGAACCACAACCGCGACTGGGCGAACGACAACGGCACCACCGCCGGCCGCGCTGCGGCGACCAGGGGCAGGCGCCCGCCCCCATCGGCGCCCAGGCGGCCCGCCAGACGGCGAATGGTGGGCGCTTCGAACAGGGCCCGCACGCCGAGGTGGACGTCGAGACCGGCGTTGATTTCGGCCACCAGCCGCATGGCCGACAGCGAGTCGCCACCGAGGTCGAAAAAGGAGTCGTCGATCCCGACGCGGTCGACGCCTAGCACGTGGGCGTAGATGTCGGCGATGGTCTGCTCGACGGCGGTGGCCGGGGCGCTGTATTGATCACGGCCGTGATAGTCCGGTGCCGGCAGGGCGCGGACGTCGAGTTTGCCGTTGGGTGTCAACGGTATTGCGTCGACGGCGACCACCGCGGCGGGCACCATGTAGGCCGGTAACCGCTCGGCCAGCCGGGCGCGGGCCTCGGCCGGATCGGCGGTGCCGGTGAGATAGCCGACGAGTCGCTTCTCGCCCGGCCGGTCCTCACGGGCGATCACCGCCGCCTGCTTCACCCCGTCCAATTGGGCGAGGGCGCTGTGTATTTCACCGAGCTCGATCCGATGGCCACGGATCTTGACCTGATCGTCGGCGCGCCCGAGGTAGTGCAGCTGACCGTCCGGGCCCCAACGCATCACGTCCCCGGTGCGATACATGCGCGTCCCGGTGCCGCCGAAGGGGCAGGCCACGAACCGCGACGCCGTCAATCCGGCCCGGCCCAGATAACCGACGGCCACCCCGGACCCGGCCACGTACAGCTCGCCGGGCACACCGGCGGGCACCGCGCACAGCCACGGGTCCAGGACGAAAAACGCCAGGTGCGCCAACGGTTTTCCGATGGGACTGACGTGGCCGTCGATGTCCGCGTCGCAGATCTCCCGACAGGAGGCGTGCACCGTCGTCTCGGTGATGCCGTACATGTTGATCAGCCGCGGGCGGTGCGGGTGGTTGTGCAACCACTTGCCCAGCCGCTGGGGAAGCAGCGCTTCGCCGCCGAACACCACGGTGCGCGGGGTGAACTGATGCGTTGACCGCGACGCGTCGGCGCCCTGTAGCGCGAAGAAGGCCGACGGGGTCTGGCTCAGCGCGCTGACGTCTTCGTCAATCAGCAAGGCCCGCAAGTCTTCCGGTGAGCGCACGACGTCGTCGGGGACGATCAGCAGCCGTCCGCCCGACAGCAGCGCCCCGAAGATCTCCCACACCGAGAAGTCGAAGGCCAGCGAATGGCACTGGCTCCACACTCCGGTCGGCGACGTCAGCCGGCCGTTCATCGAGGCCAGCAGTGCGGTGACGTTGCCGTGGGTGACCGCGACGCCCTTCGGGGTCCCGGTGGTGCCGGAGGTGTAGATGAGGTAGGCGATGTCGGCGGGTTCGGGCGCGGTCAAGGCGCTGCCGGGCCGGGTGTGCACGGCGGCCCCGGCGACGTCGATGATTGCGACGCCGCATCCGTCGAGCCGCGACCGCAGGTTCGTCGTGGTGACGGCGGCGACGGGCGCGGCGTCGGTGAGCATGAATCCGATGCGCTGTTGCGGCATGGCGGGGTCGATCGGCAGGTACGCCGCGCCGGTCTTGAGCACCGCGAGGATGGCGACGACGGCGTGCGCCGAGCGCTCCATCAGGACCGCCACGCATTGCCCGGGTCCGCATCCTTCGTCAATGAGCCGGTGCGCCAACCGGTTCGCGGCCGCGTCGAGCTCGCGATAGCTCATCGACAGGCCGCCCCACGTCAGCGCCACCGCCAGCGGGTCGCGGGCCACCTGAGCGGCGAACAGCGCCGGAATCGAGGACGGCCCGCTGGCCTGCCGCGACAGCGCCGAGCGGTTACCGATGGCGTGGAGGCGCGCGTGCTCGTCGTCGTCGAGCAGATCGATCGACGACAGTCGCCGGGCGGGGTCGGCCGTCATCGCCGCCACCACCCGCCGCAAGCGCTCGATCAGCGTTTGCACGGTGGCGGTGTCGAACACGTCGGTGCGGAATTCCACCGCGCCGCCGATCCCGGCGGGCCGGCCGTCCCGAGTCCAGCGTTCGGCCAGCGACCACGCCACGTCGGTTCGGGCGGTGCGAGTGTCGACCGGCAGCGGGGTGACCCGCAGGTCACCGAGGCTCAGGTCGGTCGGCTCGTGGTTCTGCCAGGCCAGCATGACCTGCACCAGCGGATGATGCGCCAGGCTGCGGGTCGGGTTGAGCCGCTCGACCAGCGCCTCGAAGGGCACGTCCTGGTGCTCGTAGGCGGCCAGGCTGCGCCGGCGAACCTGGGCGAGTAGTTCGGCGATGGTCGGGTCACCGGCCAGGTCGACCCGCAGCACCAGGGTGTTGACGAAGAAGCCCACCACGTCGTCCAGGGCCGGATCGCGCCGCCCGGCGATCGGAAAGCCCACCGCCACATCCGAACTCGCGCTGATCTTGGCCAGCAACAGCGCCAGGGCGGCCTGCACCACCATGAAGCTCGTCGCATTGTGCGCATCGGCCACCGCCCGCACCCGCTGCTGCAACTCCGCCGGCCACTCCACCGCCACGCTGGCCCCGCGATAGTCGGCGACCGCCGGATAGGGCCGATCGGTGGGCAGCTCCAGCCGCTCGGGCAGCCCGGCCAGCGCCCGTTCCCAATACGCCAGTTGCTTCGCGATCGGGCTGTCCGGATCTTCCAGATCGCCGAATCGCGCGCGCTGCCATAGCGTGTAGTCGGCATACTGCGCCGGCAGCGGCGTCCAGTCCGGGGCCTGTCCGGCCGCACGGCTGGCGTAGGACAGCGCCAGATCGCGCACCAGCGGCGGCAGCGAACCCCCGTCCGCGGCGATGTGGTGCACCACGGCCACCAGGACGTGCTCCTCATCACCGAGGCGGAAAAGCTTGGCACACAAGGGTATTTCGGTTGTCAGGTCAAACGGGTGCCGCGCCGTGTGGCGGATGGCGTCCTCCAGGCGGGCGGGTGACCAGCCCGTGGCGTCGACATCTTGCCATGGGACGTCGGCCCGCTCGGGGGGCAACACCACCTGCTGCGGTATGCCCTCGACGGCGGTGAATACCGTGCGCAGGCTCTCGTGGCGTGCCACCACGTCTCGCAGTGCCACCGCGAGCGCGGTGGCGTCCAGGCGTCCGCTCAGCCGCAGCGCCGCGGCCATGTTGTACACCGGTGAGGGGCCGTGCAGCTGGTCGATGAACCACAACCGCGACTGGGCGAACGACAACGGCAGCACCGCCGGCCGTTGGTGCGCCATGAGTCCGTCGAGCCTGCCCCCGCCCGCGCCGACGCGTGCGGCCAACTCGCCAACGGTGGGCGCCTCGAACAACATCCGCACCCCGATGCCGGCGTCCAGCGTGGTGTTGATCGTGGCGATCGCCCGCATCGCCGACAGCGAGTCGCCGCCCAGATCGAAGAACGAATCGTCCACCCCGACCCGCTCGAGCCCCAGCACCCGGGCGTAAATGCCGGCCAGGATTTCCTCGACGGGGGTGGCCGGGGCCCGATACTCACCAGGGGTGTAGTCGGGTGCCGGGAGGGCGCGGGCGTCGATTTTGCCGTTGGGCGTCAACGGCATTGCCTCAATGGCCACCACCGCGGACGGGACCATGTAGGCGGGTAGCCGCGCGGCCAGCTGGGCGCGGATCTCGGCCGGGTCGGCGGTGCCGGTGTGGTAGGCGACGAGCCGCTTCTCGCCCGGCCGGTCCTCACGGGCGATCACCGCCGACTGCGTGACGCCGTCCAATTGCCCTAGGGCGCTGTGTACTTCACCGAGCTCGATGCGATGGCCACGGATCTTGACCTGCCCGTCGGCGCGCCCGGCGTAGCGCAGCCGACCGTCCGCGCCCCAACGGACCAGATCCCCGGTGCGATACATGCGCGTCCCGGTCCCGCCGAACGGGCAGGCTACGAACCGGGATGCGGTCAGACCGGCGCGGCGCGGATAGCCGACGGCCACCCCGGCGCCGGCCACGTACAGCTCGCCGACCACGCCGGCGGCCACCGGCCGCAGCCATGCGTCCAGCACGAACAGCGCGGCCCCGGCCACCGGCGAGCCGAGCGGTGGCGCTCCGGTGTCGACGGCGAGCGGCGCACTGAGCACCACATCCACCGTGGTTTCGGTGGGCCCGTAGGCGTTGATCATCACCCGGCCCGGGGCCCACTGGCCGGCCAATGCGGCCGGGCAGGGTTCGCCGCCGATGATCAGTGCGGTATGCAGACCTTGCGGTGACAGCGCCGCCAGCGCCGATGGGGTTTGGCTGAGCACGGTGACGCTTTCGGCGATCAGCATGGCGTGCAGTTCGTCCGGCGAGCGCGTCACCTGCTCGGGCACGATCACCAGGCGGCTGCCGCCGGCCAGGGCGCCCCAGATTTCCTGGATCGACACGTCGAAGCCGTAGGAATGGCACTGCGACCACACGCCGGCTCCGGGCAGCGCGGCGTGCAGCGATTCCAGGAGTTGGGCGACGTTGCGATGAGTGACGGCAACGCCTTTCGGGACGCCGGTGGTGCCCGAGGTGTAGATGATGTACGCGACGTTGTCGGATGCCGGCGCCGGCAACGCGGTGCCGGAGTGATCGTGGACGGCGGCGGCGTCGATGTCGATGACCGGCAGTCCGGACCCGGCCAGGCGCGAGCGCAGGCCCGTCGTGCTGAGCGCGACGGTCGGTGCGGTGTCATCGATCATGAATCCGATCCGGGCCGGCGGGAGCGCCGGGTCGATGGGCAGGTACGCCGCCCCGGCCTTCAGGGCCGCCAGGATGGCCACGATCGCCTCGGCCGATCGGGAAAACAGCAACGCCACAACATGTCCCGGCCCGATGCCCTGGTCAACCAACAGGTGCGCCAGGCGGTTCGACGCCTCGTCGAGCGCGCGATAGGTCATCGTGCGGCCCTCGCAGGTCACCGCGATCGCGTCGGGCCTGCGGGTCACCTGGGTGGCGAACAGCGCGGGCAGTGACGGCGGTGCGGCCGCGCCCCCGGTCAACGCCGCCCGATTCCCCCAGTCGGCAAGCCGCGCGTGTTCGCCGCCGTCGAGCGCGTCCACGGACAGCAACGGCCGGGCCGGATCGGCGGCCATGGCGACCAGCAGCCGGTGTAACCGCGCGGTCAGCGTGTCGATGTGGGCCGGGTCGAACACGTCGGTGTCGAATTCGACCCGCAGGCGCAGCTCTTCACCGGGCACGGCCTGCAGCGACAGCGGGTAGTGGTTGTAGTCGTGGCTGGTGAATTCGGTGACGGTCAGGTCGTGGACGGCCGACAACGTCGTGGCGTCGACCGGATAGTTCTCGTATACGAGCAAGCTGTCGAACAGCTGGTCATGCCCGGTGATGCGGTGAATCTCGTTGAGCGCCAGGTGCTGGTGCTCGAGGGTGTCGTTGTGGGCACGTTGCAGCTGGCCCAGCAAGTCGGCGACGGTACTCGCCGCGGTGACGCGCGCGCGCACCGGCACGGTGTTGATCAGCAGGCCCACCATGGATTCCGCGCCGGGCAGATCGGCCGGGCGGCCCGAGACGGCGGTGCCGAAGGCGACGTCGCGTTGACCGGTCTGCCACATCAGCAGCTGCGCCCACGCCGCCTGCAGCACGGTGTTGACGGTGGTGCGGCAGGAGCGCGCGAGTTCGCCTAGCGCACTGGTGGTTTCGGCCGTCAATTGCAGGGTCGCCACGGCGCGCGGGCCCAGCCCGATTCGGCCCGCCGGGCCCACCATGGTGGGGGTGTCGAAACCGTCGAGCGCAGCGCGCCAGGCCTGGCGGGCGGCGGCGACGTCCCGATCGGCCAGCCAGGTGACGAACCCGCGGTACGGCAGCGCCGTCGGCAATCGCGAGCCGTAGTAGCAGGCGAAGATCTCTTGCAGCAGGATCGGAAGCGACCAGCCGTCCATCACGATGTGGTGGACGGTGAGGAGGAACCGGTGTTCGTGATCCGCGGTGCGGATCAGCGCGGCCCGCAACGGCGGATCCGCACCGAGCTTTCGCGCCGCGACCCGCTCGGCGGTGCAGAGCCGCTGGACCTGTTCCTCGACGTCGCCGCCCCGGATCTCGACATGCTGATAGGCGAGGTCGGCAGCGCCGGGGATGATCTGCACGGGATCGCCGAAGTCCGAACAGAATCGGGCGGCCAGGTTGGGGTGGCGGGTGACGACGGTATGCAGGGCGCGCTGCAGTCGGTGCGAATCGAGGGCGCCGCGTAGCGTGATGTTCAGCTGGACGGCGTACACGTCGGCGTCGCCCTGGCCGGCGGTCGCATGGAACAGCAGTCCCTGCTGCAGCGGGGTCAGCGGCAGGATATCGGCGACGTCGTATTGCCGCTCGAGTTGGTCGATCTGCTGCTGGCTGAGCCTGGCGGGGGCGATGTCCGACGGGGTCAAGCCGCCGCCGCCGCGCCGGACCAGGGCGCAGATGCCGGCCAGTGCCTCAAACCACAACCGGCTCAGCCGCTTTGCCTCGCGGTGCGTCAGCGCCGAGGGTGCCCACGTCCAGTTCGCCAGCAACTCGGGACCGTCGTCGGTCTCCATGGTGCCCGCATTGAGCTCCAGCGTGTGCGGCAACGGCAGCGCGAGCGCCGCGGCCGCCGCACTCAACGACGGACTGTTCGGGCTCGGCCGCCACAACTCGTCGGACAACCCGGCGGTTCCACCGCCGAGGCGACCCAGATAGTTGAACCCGATGTCCGGATCCGAACCAGCCAGTGCCACTTCGGGATTCAGGTAGCGCAACAGCCCGTAGGTCACACCGTTCGGCAGGGCGCGCAGTTGCTCCTTGGCGTCCTTGATTACCGCGCTCAGCGCGGCGTCACCGGCCCTCACTCGTCCCCAGTCCAGGCCGGGGATGTCCAGGGCGATCGGATGTTTGGTGGTGAACCAGCCCACGGTGCGGGACAGATCGACGTTCGGGCCCAGCTCTTCGCCGCGCCCGTGGCCCTCGATGTCGATGCCGATGGGGTTCGCCGTGCCGGAGAATTCGGCGATCGCCATCCCGAAGGCGATCAGCAGGATGTCCTGCACCCCGGCGTGGAACGCCGCGGGCACCTCTCCCAGCAACGACCGGGTCGTCTCGACGTCCAGCGACGCCGACAACTGCCCCGCGGTCGCGTAGGTGTCCTCGGGCCGCGCCGCCGGCAACAGCGCCGGTGTCTGCTCGATGCGCCGCCAGGCGTCTGCCTGGTCGAGCACCGCCGCGCTGCGGGCGTGGTCGGCCAGCAGCGACGACCACCGGGCGAACGAGGTCCCGCCTGCGGGCAGTTCGATCGGCTGGCCGCTGTGGCGCTGTGCCCAGGCGATGTTGATGTCCTCGACCAGCGTCCGCCAGGACACGGCGTCGACGGCCAGGTGGTGAATGATCAATGCCAATTGGTTTGTCGCGCAGGCCCATACCGCGCTCAGCAGCACGCCGGCGCCGGGGTTCAGTCGGGACCGCGCCTGGCTGAGCGCCGCATCGGAGAGCACGTCCACGGTCCGCAAGCAGGCGCAGGCGTCCACCGCACCCACCTCGGGCACGTGCAGGGACCAGTCGCCCGCGCCGTCGTCGTCGACGCAGAGCCGCAGCATGGGATGCCGGTCCAGCAGTGCCTGCAGCAGCACCGGTATGTCGGCCTGACCCACGCCCGCCGGCGCCGCCAGCACCAGCGTCTGGTTGAACTGCTCGATGGGGCCGTCCATGTTCTGCAGCCACCGCATGATCGGGGTGGCCACCACCGGCCCCGTCCCGTCGTCGGACGCATCGACTGCTGCGGAGACCAGCGTGACGACCCGCGCCAGCCGGGACACCGTCTGTTCCACGAAAACGTCACGCGGCCGACACATTACGCCGGCGGCGCGGGCCCGGGCGACCACCTGCATCGACAGGATGCTGTCGCCGCCCAGGTCGAAGAACGAATCGTCCACGCCGACCCGCTCAAGCCCGAGGGCCTGGGCGTAGATGCCGGCCAGGATCTCCTCGATCGCGTCGGCCGGGGCGCGGTAGGCGTCCGAGCCGTAATTTGGGGCGGGCAGGGCGCGGGTATCGAGTTTGCCGTTGACGGTCAGCGGCAGCGCGTCGAGCGTCACGACGGCGGCCGGCACCATGTAGGCCGGCAACCGCTCGGCGAGCCGCGACCGCACTTCGGTCGGGTCCGCCGTCCCGGTGACATATCCCACCAGCCGCACGGTCGCGGAGTGGTCTTCGCGGGCGATCACCGCGGCCTGCTCGACGCCGTCCAATTCGGTGAGCGCGGAGTGTATTTCACCGAGCTCGATGCGGTAGCCACGGATCTTGACCTGTTCGTCGGCGCGCCCGAGGTACTCGAGCTGCTCGTCGGCGCCCCACCGGACCAGGTCGCCGGTGCGATACATGCGCGCGCCGGGCCCACCGAACGGGCAGGCCACGAACCGCGATGCCGTCAAACCGGCGCGGTCCAGATAACCGATGGCAACCCCACGGCCCGCGATGTACAACTCCCCCACCACGCCGGGCGGCACCGGACGCAACCAGTGGTCCAGCACAAACAGCGCGGCGCCGGGCACCGGCGAACCGATCGGCACCACATCGAGATCCGCCGTCAGCGGCGCGGTCATGGCCGCATACATGGTGGTCTCCGTCGGGCCGTATTGGTTGATCATCACCCGTCCGGGCGCCCACCGATCCATCACCTCGACGGGGCACGGTTCGCCGCCGACGATCAGCGCCACCGATTCCAGGCCGTCGGTCGCCAGTGCCGCCACCGCCGACGGGGTCTGGCTCAACACCTCGACACCTTCGGCAATCAGCAAGGCGCGCAGGTCTTCCGGAGACCGGACCACCTGATCGGGGACGACGACGAGGCGTCCGCCGCGCAGCAGCGGCCCGAAGAGTTCCCATACGGAGAAATCGAAGGCCAGGGAATGACAGTGGCTCCACACCCGCCCCAGACCCAGTTCGGGATCCAGCGACAGCAACAGTTGGGTGACATTGTGGTGGGTTACCGCGACACCCTTGGGGGCGCCCGTGGTCCCCGAGGTGTAAATGACGTACGCGACGTTGTCCGCCGCCGGCGCCGGCAATCCCGTGGTGGGTTGGACGCGTACGGCGGGGTCGTCGATGTCGATGACCGGTCCGCACCGGGGCAGATCCGCGCGGATCTCGGCTGTGCTGATCGTCGCGATCGGTGCGGCATCGGTGAGCATGAATTCGATGCGGGCCGACGGTAGCGCCGGGTCGATCGGTACGTAGGCCGCGCCGGTCTTCAGCACGGCCAGGATCGCCACGATCGCCCCGGCCGACCGGGGCATCGCCACCGCCACCCGCTGGCCGGGGCCCGCGCCGCGGCCAATCAGTATGCGCGCCAACTGGTTAGCCGACGCGTCGACCTCGCGGTAGGTCCACGACCGCCGGCCGCAGGTGATCGCCACCGCCGCGGGCGCGTGAGTCACCTGTTCGTCGAAGAGTGCCGGGATGGACACCGGACCGGTCACCGGCTGGGTCAACACCGCGCGGTTGCCGATCGCATCGAGGCGGTCGCGCTCCGACTCGGCGAGGACGCCGATCGTCGACAGCGCCCGGGCGGGATCGGCGGTCATGGCCGAAAGCACCTGCCGCAGGCGGGCGATCATCGTCTCGATGCTGGGCGCGTCGAAGACGTCGGTGCGGAACTCCACCGTTCCGGTGATGCCGGCGGGCCGGCTGTCCTCTCCCCAATGTTCGGTGAGCGAGAAGACCAGATCCATCCGGGCGACCTGGGTCTCCAGGGGCAGCGGCGTGACCTGTATATCGCCCAGATTCAGGTCGACGGGTTGGTTGTTCTGCCAGGCCAACATCACCTGGACCAGCGGGTGGTGGGCGAGGTCCCGGGTGGGGTTGAGCCGTTCGACGAGCACTTCGAAGGGCACGTCCTGGTGTTCGTAGGCCGCCAGGCTGCGCTGCCGTACCCGGGCCAACAGTTCGGCGACGCTGGGATCGCCGCCGAGGTCTACGCGGAGCACCAGGGTGTTGACGAAGAAACCGACGACGTCGTCCAGGGCCGGGTCGCGCCGGCCCGCGATCGGAAAGCCCACCGCCACATCGGAACTCGCGCTCAGGCTGGACAGCAGCACGGCAAGGCCGGCCTGCACGACCATGAAAATTGTCACGTGATGGGCTCGCGCCAGGTCGGCGATCTGTTGCTGAAGGTCGGCCGGCCACTGCACGGCCACGCCGGCCCCACGGTAATCGGCCACCAAGGGATACGGCCGGTCGGTGGGCAGCTCAACACGTTCCGGTAGCCCAGCCAGGGCTTGTTCCCAGTAGGCGAGCTGCGCGGCGATGGGGCTGTCCGGGTCGTCGAGGTCGCCGAATTGGGCACGCTGCCACAGCGTGTAGTCCACGTATTGGACCGGCAGCGGCGCCCACTGCGGGGCTCGTCCGGACGACCTGCTGGCATAGGCCGTCCCGAGATCACGCACCAGCGGGGCCAGCGACCACCCGTCCGCGGCGATATGGTGTACCACTGCCACCAGGACGTGTTCATCGTCGCCGGTGTGGAAAAGCCATGCCCGCAAGGGCAATTCGCTGGCTAGATCGAAGGTGTAGCGCGCCGCCTCGTGGGTGGCCTCCGCCAGCCAGGAGGCCGGCCACCGGGTGGCGTCGACGACCTGCCAGCCGACCTCGCTGCGCTCGGGCGGGACGACCGCCTGTTGCGGCGTGCCTTCGGGCGCGAGGAACAGGGTCCGCAGGCTTTCGTGGCGGCCCACCACGTCGGCTAGGGCGGCGCTCATCACCTCGGCATCCACCGGCCCGCTCAGCTTCAGGGCGACCGCCATGTTGTACACCGGCGATGGGCCCTGGAACTGGTCGATGAACCACAAGCGCGACTGGGCGAACGACAGGGGCACCAGCGCCGGCCGTTCGGCGGGCACCAAGCGGTCGGTGCGGGCGGCGCCGGCCTGCACGTGGGGCGCGAGTTGAGCGACGGTGGGTGCCTCGAACAGGGATCGGACGGTGAGGTCGGCGTCCAGTTCGGCATTCACGGCCGAGACGAGCCG
>NZ_LZKV01000218.1:0-656 GCF_001672995.1 Mycobacterium sp. 1482292.6
GTGGAGATCGTGGCCGAGATCGATCGCGACGAGTTGTGCGGGATGACCGGGGCGCGGTCGGTGCCGGCGTTGGTGGCCTGGAAGACGGGGTGTTCGCCGGCAACCGCGCACACGATCGCCACCATCGCGAGCCGGCTGGAGGAGTTCCCACGCTGCGCGGCGGGCATGCGAGAAGGCCGGCTGTCGCTGGACCAGGTTGGGGTGATCGCGGCGCGGGCCGGCGAGGGCTCTGATGAGCATTACGCCGAGCTCGCCGCGGTGGCCACGGTCAACCAGTTGCGCACCGCGATCAAGCTGGAACCGCGACCGGACCCCGAACCGCAGCGCGAGCCCGAACGCTCGATCACCACGACCAGCACCGAGCACGGCAGCTGTTACCGGATCACGCTCCCTCACCTCGATGCGGCGACGTTCGACGCGGCGTTGGCATCGCATCGTGAGGCGCTGATCGCCGAGTGGAAACACGATCAGGCCACCAGCGCGGGTGATCAGCGGCCCCCGATGCCGGGCACTGTCGAGGCGTTCATGCGCCTGGTCGAGACCGGGTGGGATGTCGAGGCGGCGCGGCGCCCGCACGGGCAGCACACCACCGTGGTGGTGCACCTCGACGTGGAAAAACCCACCGCGGCGCTGCATCTGGGTCCGCTGCTCTCCGA
>NZ_LZKV01000219.1:0-521 GCF_001672995.1 Mycobacterium sp. 1482292.6
ATCACCCTGGACGGGATGCTGCTGATCTCCTGCGGTCTGCTGTTCTTTCAGGATCCGCTGCTGAACTACTTCAACACGTGGAGCACGTACAACACCTGGATGTGGAACCGGGGCTCGTGGGTCCAGGACATTCCGGGTTGGGTGTCGTTCGGGAAACCGGGCGCGATGATGGCCGAGCCGTTCCTGATGAATGCCCCGGGCTACTTCTTCGTCCTGCTCTGCACGATGCTCGGCTGCTGGGTGATGCGCAAAGCCAAGCAGCGCTGGCCCAACATCAACACCTTCGGCTTGATCGGCGTGGTGATCGCCTGGACCTTCGTCTTCGATTTCGTCATCGAGGGTCTGTTCCTCATGCCGATGGGGCTCTTCACCTACCCCGGCGCGATTCGGGCGCTGTCGGTCAATCCCGGCACCTACTACCAGTGGCCGCTCTATGAAGGGCTCATGTGGGGCGGTGTCCTGACCGCGCTGTGTTGTCTGCGTTTCTTCACCGACGACCGGGGGCGCACCGTCGCCGAGCG
>NZ_LZKV01000220.1:0-11441 GCF_001672995.1 Mycobacterium sp. 1482292.6
TGCCGGCGCTGGATCCCGACTCCGTGCGCATGGTGCTCTACACGTCGGGCACCACGAGTCGCCCTAAAGGCGTGCTGCACACCCATAACTCAATGCACGCGCTGATCTGCCAGATCCGCGAACATTGGATGATCGCACCGGGTGACACCTTCCTGGTGCCATCGCCGGTCGCCCACATCGGCGGCTCGATATACGCCTTCGAATGCCCACTGCTGCTGGGCACCACCGCGGTGTTGATGGACCGGTGGAACGCCGCGGAGGCGGTCACGCTGATGGACTCGCAGCGGTGTACCCACATGGCCGGTGCGACGCCGTTTCTGCAGCAGCTGCTGTCGGCCGCCGAGCGCGCCGGCACCCGTCTGCCGGACCTGAAGGTGTTCATCTGCGGCGGCGCGTCGGTGTCGCCGTCGTTGATCCGCCGCGCCGCAGGGTATTTCGATCGCGCGGTGATCACCCGGGTGTACGGCTGCACGGAAGTGCCCGTCGCGACCGTCGGTGCTCCCCGGCCCGACGAGGCCGGTGCCGCGGCGGACACCGACGGCCGGCCCGGGATCGCCGAGATCAAGCTCGTCGCCCATGAGACCGCGCCCACCGGTGACGGGGAGATCTGTGTGCGCGGCCCGCAGATGCTGCAGGGTTATCTCCATCCCGAGGATGGCGCCGAATCTTTCGATGACGCAGGCTTTTTCCGCACCGGCGATCTCGGACGCTGGGTCTCATCCGGCTCGCAAGACGAGTACCTGGTGGTGACCGGCCGCGCCAAGGACGTCATCATCCGCAGCGGCGAAAACATTTCGGCCAAGGAGGTCGAGGACCTGCTCGCCGACCATCCGGGCATCGCCGAGATCGCGGTCGTCGGGCTGCCCGACGACCGTACCGGAGAGCGGGCCTGTGCGGTGATCGTTCCCACCGGTGTGGCGACCCCGGATGTCGCGAGTTTGCTTGCGCTCTTGGTGAGCAAGGGCGTCGCCAAATTCAAGGCGCCCGAACAGGTCGTGATCTGGGATGCCCTGCCGAAGAACGACGCGGGCAAGGTTCTCAAGCATCGGATCCGCGCGGCCTTGGCGCAGGAGTTGACGAAGGATGGGTGAGATGCAGGTCGCAATCGTCACTGGCGCGAGCAGCGGTATCGGCTTGGGGTGCGCGACGAAGCTCGCCGAGATGGGCATGGCGGTCCTCGGCACCGGCCGCGACGAAGGTCGGCTGGCCGAACTGGCAAGGGCGGTCGGTGATCCGGATCGCGTCGCAACGCTGGCGGTCGACCTGACCGACGACGACGCGCCGGGCCGCATCGTGGACCTCGCGGTCGACCGGTG
The DNA here is from genome assembly GCF_001672995.1 of Mycobacterium sp. 1482292.6. Lineage (NCBI taxonomy): Bacteria > Bacillati > Actinomycetota > Actinomycetes > Mycobacteriales > Mycobacteriaceae > Mycobacterium > Mycobacterium sp. 1482292.6. Next base: position 1,317 of record NZ_LZKV01000220.1, read on the forward strand.
GGGCCACATCGACTTCCTGATCAACAACGCCGGAGTCGGTAGCCCCAAGCCGCTGCACGAGACCGACGACGAAACCCTGGACTACTTCCTGGGTTTGATGCTGCGGGCACCGTTTCGGCTGGCGCGCGACGTGTTGCCACACATGGGACCCGGGTCGGCGATCATCAACGTCACCTCGACCTTCGCCGTCGTCGGCGGCCTGCGCGGCGGCGCGTATTCGGCCGCCAAGGGCGGCCTGACCGCGCTGACCACCCACATCGCCTGTCAGTACGGCGCGTCCGGCATTCGCTGCAACGCCGTCGCCCCCGGGGTGACGGTGACGCCGATGGTGGAGAAGCGCTTGGAGGACGAGCGATTCCGCAAGATCAACACCGAGATGACGCCGCATCAGCGGTTGGGCCGCATCGACGACATCGCCAGCACGGTCGCCTTTCTGTGTTCGCCGGGTGGCAGTTTCATCAACGGCCAGACGATCGTCGTCGACGGCGGCTGGAGCTCGACGAAGTACCTCTCCGAGTTCGGGCTGTCGTCGCGGTGGACCGAGCGATGAATCTGTTCGCCATGCTCGACCAGGCCGCGAGCCGGTTCCCCGACCGCGGCGCGCTGTACGTCGGGGAACGCCGGGTGTGCACCTGGATCGAGCTGCGGGACCGGGCGTTACGGCTGGCCGCGTCGATCCGCGGGCAGCACGGCGCGGGCGCTCGTGTCGCGATCGCGGCCCACAACCGCCCCGAGATCGTCGAGCTGATGTTCGCGATCTGGGCGGCCGAATGTGTCGTCGTCCCGATCAACTACAAGCTGCACCCACGCGAGATGGCACAGATCCTCGAGGACGCCGGCGCCGCAAGGGTATTCGCGTCGTCGGCCATCGGTGCCGAGCTCGCCCCGATGACCGCGGCGCCCACGGAAATCCTTGATTCCGAGGACTATTCGCGGCGGTTCGCCGTCGCCCCGGCGCGGCCGCCGCGCACGGACCCCTCGGCGCTGGCGTGGCTGTTCTACACCAGCGGAACCACCGGCCGGTCGAAGGGGGCGATGCTCTCGCACCGCAACCTCACGGCGATGACGGTCGCCCACCTCGCCGACATCGACGATCCGGACGAGAACTGCAGCCTGGTGCATGCCGCGCCGATGTCGCACGGCTCGGGACTTTACATCCTGCCGTACACGCTGCGCGGTGCGCGGCAAATCCTGCCCGCCTCGGGCGCATTCGATCCCGACGAGTTCCTCGACCTCTGCGCACACCACCCGGGCGCCAGCGCGTTCCTGGCGCCGACGATGGTGCAACGGCTGGTGGATACGGGCCGCGGCCGCCCGGCCAATCTGCGGACGATCGTCTACGGCGGCGGACCCATGTACGTCGAAAGCCTGCGCAAGGCGATCACGGCATTCGGCCCGATCTTCGCGCAGATCTACGGGCAGGGCGAATCACCGATGACCATCACCGGACTGCGCCGCGCCGATCACGAGTCGGACGACGACGCGATCCTGGGATCGGTCGGGCACGCGCGGTCGGGCATGGAGGTCGCGGTGCTGCGCGCCGACGGCAGCCCGGCGCCCGTCGGCGAGATCGGCGAAATCGTCTGCCGCGGCGACGCGGTCATGTCCGGATACTGGCACAACGACGAGGCGACCCGCAGCGCGCTCAACGACGGCTGGCTCTACACCGGCGATATGGGTTCGTTCGATGGGCGCGGTTACCTCACCCTGCGGGATCGGTCGAAGGACGTCGTCATCAGCGGCGGCAGCAACATCTACCCGCGGGAGGTCGAGGAGGTGCTGCTCGAGCATCCCGGCGTCGCCGAGGCGTGCGTGGTGGGCACCCCCGACGAGGAGTGGGGTGAGGTGGTGGTGGCGTTCATCGTCGGCGCGGTCGAACCCGCGGCGCTGGACGCCCATCTGCTGGAGCGCATCGCCCGCTTCAAACGGCCCAAGCGTTACGAATTCGTCGACGAGTTACCGAAGAACAGCTACGGCAAGGTGCTCAAGCGTGAACTACGGGCGAGCCTGGCGCGCTGAGCCCCGCCACGCCACGAAAGGGAGGTCGCAAATGAAATGTCGTGCCGCTGTCATCCGCGGGGTCGGCCAGGATTGGGAGATCCGCGAGATCGAGCTGGACCCGCCGCACGCGGGTGAAGTCATGGTCCGGATGGCTGTCGCCGGAATCTGCCACTCCGACGACCATCTGTTCACCGGCGACGTGGTCCCGACGGCCGAGGCGATCGCCGCCAGCGGCCAGCCGGCGCCGGACTGGTTCCCGCTGCTCGGCGGGCACGAGGGTGCCGGTGTCGTCGAAGAGGTGGGGTCCGGCGTGACGTCGGTGCGGCCGGGGGACCATGTGGCGCTTTCGTTCATTCCGGCGTGCGGCAGTTGCCGCTTCTGCGTGAACGGCCAGAGCTACATCTGCGACATCGGGGCGAGCCTGTTCGTCCGGGAGATGCCGACCGACGGAACCTGCCGGCGGCACCTGGGCGACGAAGACTTGCTGGCCTACGGGCAACTCGGCACGTTCGCCGAATATGCGGTGCTCTCGGAGAGGTCGGTCATCAAGATCGACGACGCGATCCCGTTCCATGCCGCTTCGCTCGTCTCGTGCGGGGTCAGCACCGGCTGGGGCTCCGCGACGGTCTCGGCGGGCACCGAACCGGGCGACACCGTCGTCGTCCTCGGCGCCGGTGGTGTCGGGATGAACGCCCTGCAAGGGGCGCGCGCCGTGGGTGCGAAGTACGTCGTCGCGGTGGATCCGGTTGACTCCAAGCGGGATTCGGCCAAGATCTTCGGCGCCACCCACACCGCCGCCTCCGCGCAGGACGCGATACCGCTGGTCAACGAGATCACCGCCGGGCTGATGGCGGACCGCGTCGTCGTCTGCCCCGGCGTGGTGCATGTCGACTTGCTGCCGCTGGCGATGGCGCTGCTGCGCAAGGGCGGGGTCTGCGTGCTCACCGGCATCACCCCGTTCACCGAACCGCCGGTTCCGCTGGTGCTGCAGGAGATGACGCTGTCGGCCAAACAACTGCGCGGCGCGCTGTACGGCGGGATGAATCCGCGCACCAGCGTGCCGATGCTGTTGTCGCTGTATCAGGCCGGCGCGGTGAAACTCGACGAGTTGGTCACCCGCCACTATCGGCTCGACCAGATCAACGAGGCGATGGCAGACCTGCGCGAGGGCCGCAACATTCGCGGCGTCATCGATTTCGCCGGCGTGTGACCACGGGCGCGGACTCGTCCCAGCGGCTCAACCGGCCTCGAAGTGCCCGCGGATGCCGGCAAGCATCTTGACGTGCGCCTTGACCGCTTCGCGGATGGTCACCCCGGCCAACAGCCGCGGGGCGGTGATCGAAATCCGCTCGGTGATCCGGGTGCCGCCGTCGACCGGATCGAAACTCACCGTGCCGCGCAACCGGACCCCGGGTGACTGGTCGGCCTCGGTCAGCACGTCGCCGCTGACGGGCACCCGCAGCCGGGCGTGATACCCGGTGCGAATGGTGAACGGCCCCAATGGGATCCGGTCGACGACGCGGTAGGCCTGCTGATAGCCGTCGGGGGTTTCGCTGCGGGACACCGTTTCCACGGACACGATCAGCGGATGCACCAGCTTGATGTTGTCCAGATCCACGTAGAAGCCGCGGACGGCGTCGGGTGGCGCGGGCACGTGTTCGCTCAGTGTCCGGTCGGCGTGGACGAACACCAACGACCGTGCCCGCGAATGTAACGTCACGGCGACATTCTGCCGGTTTGTTCGCCGTGGCGTTACGCTCGGCGCGGGTCAGCGCCAAGCCGACCGCACGTAACGGTCTATTCCCTCACTTGCGGAATTGACCTAACGTGTCAGGAATGGAGGCAGATGTAACTCCGGAGTCGGTGTCGGTCGAGAACTTGCACTCGGGCGACCCGATCACCGATTGTGGTCAGCGGTACATAGTTCTCGAATCGAAATCCTTCAGCGATAGCTGCGTGGTGCTCGAGCTGGAGTCCAGGGTGGATCACCAGCTGCAGGTCATCGAGAAGTCCTTCCCGATGGGATACCAGGTAGGCAGGGCGAACCACCGAATCCTGTAGCGAATTCCCGTCGCCCGAATATTGCGCGAGTAGCCGGTCGACGGCTACCGCGCTTTCGTGTTTTCGGGCTTCAGATTTCGCGGAGTGGCCGGATGTCGTTGCGATCCTCGCCCGTTCACTGGAAGGCGATGACGTGGGCCAGGCCATCCTTGTCGATGACGACGCACTGGTTAGGAAAGCCGAAATGGTCGCTCACGGCGCCGCCGGGCGGGAACAGGGCCTCCGAAATAGGTGACAGTTCCCAGGATTGGGTTTGGCCGCTGAAGGTGTACTGCATGACGCGGCCGTCGTTGTCGACGGCGAAGCCGACCACCTCACTGTTGTTGCTGGCCAGCGCAGCCACGGGCCGAGCGGTCGTGGGGAAGCTCGCCCCCGCGAGCACGTCGATTCGCGGGGAGTCGAACTCGGTCTTGGCCCGCATCGAGATCACCGTGAGCGCACCGGCGGCATTGACGGCGAAGGCACTCCTCAGCGGCGCGAGCACCGGCTGCGGGGCACCGGGCGGCCGGAAAGTCACCCCTGCCAGGTCGCTGATGAAAGCGCCCTGGGCATACGCACCCGGCGGGGTCACCGGCTGGGTCGCCCAGCCCTGGTTGGGCGCGCGGAAGATGCCGGTCAATCGGCCCTGGGTGTCCACACAGAAGGCGGTCTGAACATCGAAGACGGTCGGCTTGCTGATTCGGGCGCCCGGCGGGAATGCCGGCGCGCCGACAACCGGACGCACGGACGGCGGCGCCGGGGTTTCGCTGATCACAACCTCCATCAGGGTTCCGTTTGCGTCGATGGCCAGTGTCGACAAGGTGCCGGCGGCGACCTCCATCGGCATGGTCATCGGCTGGCCGGCGACGAACTTCGCCCCGGCGACCGCCTGGATGGTGGCCTGGCCGAACGGCTGGGCCGCCGGCAACCAGATCACCTTGAGCACACCGTCGGCGTTCACGGTCAGGCACACCGAGACGAACGGGCGGGTGACGTGACCGCCGGGCGCGAACCCGCCCCCGCCGAGCTGGGCGATCTGGTTCGGTGACTGCCCGCGCGGCGCCCACACGACGGTGAGCGCGCCGTTCACATCGACGGCCAGCAGCCCGTCGTCGGTGGCGTCGAGTTCGGTGATCTGGTTGGCGAAGCCGCCCGGATGGAAGCTGGCCCCGGAGACGGTCGACAGGGCCTGGCCGTTAACCGGCAGCACCGTCATCCGGCCCTGGTTGTCCACCACGACACCGTTGGGGCTGACATAGGCGTCGACGGGGAACATCGCGCCCTTGGTGTCGATCGTGCTCGTCTTCCAGCCCGGGCCCGGCGGGGTCACCGGCGCCGGCGGCGCCGGGGCACGGGTGAAGATGATGGGCTGCGGCTCGGTCAGCGGCGGTGTGCATTTCTGCGGGTCGAAAAATTGGGGCGAGTCGAATTGGCCCTTCGACAGCCGCACAGCGTGGTCGATCACCGCGTTGATCAGCGCGGTGTAACTCGCCGACGCAGCGGCCAGCACGGCGTTGGGAGGAAGACCGGTGAAGAATTGGGGGTTCGTCCGAGCGAAATCTGCGTCGTTGCGGGATTGGATGTAGCGCATCTTGTGGTCGCGGGCGTCGGCGAGGGCGGCCCGGAAGTCGTCCCGCTCCTCGGGAGTAGGCAGGGGCAGGGGCAGCGTGTCGTAGGTGGCCACCTCGGTTTCGAACGCGACCGGGTTGTCCTTGGCGATCTGCGGGAATTGGTGGTAGCGCGCGGCAATCTCGTCGATGGTGACCGTCGGGGAGATGGTCTCTCCGCTCCCGGCGCGTTGATACATCGTCGCGGTGTATTCCGATCGGGTCGCGGCGCTGGTGTTGGCGGTGTTGAACTGTGCTTTGAAGTCCGCCGAGGCGACCAGCATGTCGGCCGCGGCGTTCAGTGAGGTCGCCAGGTTCGTCTGGGTCACCGTCGACTGGGAGGTGATGCGGATGACCGCGTAGAACTCGCCTCCGGTCTGCAGGCCGCGCACGAAGCTGTCGCCGAACGCGCGGGTGAAGGTATCTTCACCCTCACTCGTGTTCAGCAAAGCTGCGGCATCCGGTTTGACAACGAAGTTTTGGCCGCGGGTCAACGGATTCTTCACCACGCATCGAGCAAGTAGGAACGTCGAGGTCGAGTTGATGTTGGTTTGCTCGGAGAAGCTGGCTTTGGCTGAGGCTGAGAAGAACTCGTAACGGCCTTGCAGAGAAAAGGACATCGACATCTTGTCCATGAGTTCTTCCTGCGAGTTGACGATGGTGATCTCCGCAGTTACTTCCTGACCGGAGGCGGCCGGATCGGCGCCGACGGTGAAACCTTGCAGGGCGGTGCCCACGGCCTGGCCGGTATGGCTGTTGAATCCCATGCCGATCGATTCGTTGTGAAATGCCAGCGTCCGGATCTGGTCGATCGGTGTTGCGGCGGCGGTGGTTTCAGAACTGGTCATGAATACTCCTGGTGGGTGAACTGAAAGTGAGGCGTTGCCGGCGTCGTCGGATGTCGTGCCGGTGAGCTAGGGCTGCGCGGCGACCGAGCATTCGCCGACGATGACGTTGCCCAGATCGATCGGGCCGGATCCATTGATAACCAGGCTCATCCGATAGTCGCCCGCGGGCAGGTTGAACGTCAGCGACCGCATCGCGCTCTGCCCAGGCAGCAGCGGATCGCACGACAGTGATTGGCTGTCGCCGCTGCCCTGATCATCGAGGTCGAAGATGTCCTGATAGTCGGTGGAGGTGTCGGCGCCGACATTCTTTTCCTGCCAGAAGACGGTGAAATCGCCGCCAGCGCAGGGACTTACCGGATCGGTGACGAAGGTGACCTGCTGGTCGAAAACGATGGTTGCGGGCACGGCTGTCGCCTTTCGGGGCTTGCAATTCGCCAGCGGTTGGCGTGCTGGTTGCCCTCGATGCTGTCCGCACCCGCACTTCGGTCGATAGCGTAGTGCGCTACTCGGTTCGGGCTCTCAGGCGGACAGACCGGCGGCATCCAGGACCGCCCAGAGCACCTCGGGATGGCGGATGTCACTGTGCGCGCCGCTGAACGCCGACTGGTTGGCGCAGATGATCCGGTTGCTGTCCAGCGCGTAGAACTTGCCGGACTCAAACCCGTATCGTGAGCCCACTGGCGCCAGTGGCACCTTGATGGGGGCGGGGTCGCGCTGATATCCGTCGTGGCCCATCGCTCCCCACCGGTAGGTCAGGTCGGCCGCGGACTCGCTGTCTTGGCGGCTGAGCATGCTCGCCGTCGGATACCACCATCCGACGGCGCGGTCGGCGGCGGTGAACGTCGACAGCAACGGACCGTCGACCCGGTCGCCATAGCCGGATAGGGCACCGGAGCGGCCCGGGTCGAACGGCAGGGTGTCGGCGAAGCTGAAGTGGGAGAACGCGCCCTGGATCAGGGTCAGCGACTTCACCGGACTGTTTTCGCCGGTATGCCCGTCGCCGAGGCCGGCCAACGCGTAGGACACCAGCCGCGCGCCAAAGCTGTGGCCCATCAAATGAATCCGCAGCGTGGCGTCACGCTGTGCCAGGTCGGCCAGCAGTGGGCCCAACCCCTGTTGACCGACCACACCGGCCCGGTTTTTCATCTCGTAATAGCTCAGGGTGCGCAACACCTCCCGGGCTCCCGACCACATGGTCGTGAACGGATTGGCGCCGCCCATGGCGCCGCTCGCGGCCTTCGGCGCCATCGCGCCGGCGTAGGACAGCACGGTGGCAGTGGGATCCTGGAGGAACGCGTTTTCGCCGAGGTCCTCCACCGCGTTCGACTGCGTTGTCACCAAAGCGCCGGCCAGCGTGTGGAATTGGCTCAGCTTGTCCGGGTCCTGCGGCTTTTGGTCCAGCAGCGCGCCCATCGTGGTCAGGTCCTGCTGTTGCTCGGGGAAAGCCGGACTCAGGGCGGTCGCCAGTTCGGCGCCGGTGGATGGTACCGGCTTGGCGGTGACGGGATCGTCGTCGGGGAATAGCAATGAGGGCCAGATGATTCCGGCTGCGGCGCTGGTGGCGGTCCGGGCCCCCAGCTGGTCTGCGAGCAGCCCGAACATCGCCGCGTACAGGTCGCGGGCGGAGTCGACGCCGTTGTTCCATCCGTGAGAGAACACGAACAGGTCGGTGATGCCGCCGGCGGCGATCACCTCCGGCAGGCCGCCGGCGCCGGCGCCGGTGGCTGTGTTGAGGCTGCCGTCGGCGTTGAAATCGACTTCGTAGTAAGGCAATCCGTGGATGGTTGTCATGGCGTTGAACCTCGGCTTCGGCTAGACGTTGGACAGGGCGCGCATGAGGTCGATCAGACCGGCGCCCTGGTAGAACTCGTGGCGGCCCAAATCGGTGGCGCTGTCCATGAGTAGTTGCTTGATCAGTTGCGGCTGTCCGATGTATTCGGTGCGGGCCGACATGAACGCCGCGATCGCCCCCGACACGTGCGCGGCGGCCATCGATGTTCCGCTGTCTTCGCGGTAGCGGGCCAGGTGCTTGGGGTTGTGCGGCTCCAGAACGTCCACGCCGGCAACGAACGAACCTGTCGCGGCCGAGGTAATGCGCTCACCGGGAGCCACCAGGTCCGGCTTCTTTCGCCCATCCAGCGTCGGGCCCTTGGAGGAATCGAAGCTGACGCCGTAGGTGTGCGGCTTGTAGCGATGCACCGAGCCCACCGTGATCGCCGAGGCGGCGTTGCCCGGGTCGGTGATAGTGGACAGCTGGCCCCGAACATCGTTGCTGGGTCCGCTCAGCGTTCCGGCCGCACCGGCGTTGCCCGCACTCACCACGACCGCCACCCCGGTGGCGGCGAGCAGATCGAGCTCTCGGCAGATCGGGCTTTGACCGGCCGCGCAGTCCGAGGGCGGCCAATCCGAACCCAGCGAAAGATTCACACCGTGGATTTGGATGCTGCGGCCGCCGGAGTTGACGCGGCGCACCCAGTCGATCGCGTCGAGCACCGCGCTGGACACCGTATTTCCGTCGTCATCAAGCACTTTCAGGCTGACCAGCTTGGCCTGCGGGGCCACCCCGCTCAACACGGTTCCCGGGTCCAGGGTGCGCAGGGCCCACCGCGGCAGGTCTTGATCGGTCGGTTCATTGGATGCGATCAGCAGTTCGTCGTGGTCGGGCGCCACGCCGGCGATGATGCCGGCAATGTGTGTGCCATGCCCGTGCACGTCGGTCAACGGCCCACCGCGTGTGGTGTTGCCGATGGTGAAGTCGCGGTGCCACTGCTTTACCAGCGGGTCGGTGAGGTTGCCGTAGCGGGCAAAGTGCGGATGCCGGGCGTCGATGCCGGAATCCAGCACCGCCCACACGATGCCGTTGCCGGCGCAGCCGTAGGTGCGCACGGCGGCATCGGCTTTGACCGTGGTGACCGAGCGGTCCAGGTGGCCCCGCAGCACATAGTCGGGCCAGATGCGGTAGATCGACGGGACTCCGTGCGGTGAGCGGCTTTCCGCGGCCGCAACGTCGGCGGCGGCCAGGGCCCGCATCTGATCGGTGGTCAGCACGCATCGCCAGTAGTGTCGGGCCACCAACGTCGGCGCGGGCGGTGCCGTGGGCCCCGAAAACACGGTCCGCCACAGGTTTCGGAACCGATCGTTCACAGCCTTCGCGTTGTCTCCGGGGTTGAACCGCAACTCGAGGAGGACCATGCGTGTGGTGACCTTCGTGTCGTCGTCGACATGCGTCACCGTCATCGTCGCCTGCTGAGGCGTCAGCTGCTCTGGCGTCTGCACCGCCATCGGACTGATCAACGAATTGGTCGGCACCCGACCGGCCTCACCGGCTTCCATCGCCGCACCCCGCTATCGCAACGACGTTCCGTCGGATGGACATCGCTCCTCCTCTCACCGGCCGGTCGCCCCGAAACACCTGAGCGGCGATACCGCCCGCCACGGCGACTCCCATACCGCCGGTGATCCTTGTCTAGCAGGTCGATCGCCCTCACAAGCAACTTTGCATCCAAGCCCGCAAAGCCATAGCGACACCAGCGCCGAGATCGGCACCGCGGCATGACGCTATCGGCGGTGATTGACCGATCTCGATCATCGTCCGGCCCGGGGCCGGTTTCACGGGTAGTCGACTACTC